>JASEIM010000015.1 GCA_030017655.1 Methanobacterium sp.
TAAAAGCGAAGATGATAATGATGTAGCTCCCTACTTTAACCCGGTTGAAGTTAAATGGATTAAATTAGAATTAAATAAAGAGCTTAAAGAAATAAAAGAAGCAATTGATGCCACTTTGAAAGTCAGACTTGATACCCTAAAGAGAATGGGAATTATCAAATCCGTTAATATCGGGAAAAGAGAAGTCCTTAAAATTAAAGGTGCCGCCCAAAACAGGATTGCAAGAAGCACCCATCCCCCTAAAAAATGTTATTACGCTGTTTCAGTGCTTACAGCAGTTATAAATATTCAGCATTCCCTGGAGCTCCTGGAAACTCAGGGAATCAGCACCTTGAATAAATACTTTGAAAGGCTCAGGAAAAAGAAAACCAAGGCTGCAAAGAGCCTTCTTGTGGATGAAAACTTTAAAAAAGCGATCAGCCTTACAAAAATAGCCTATGAAAAAGGAATTGAGCACCCTAAACTTGATAAATTAGCTAAAGTATTAAAAAAAGAGCTTAAAGAAAATAAGGATTCTCGAATAATTGTTTTCACCCAGTTTAGAGATACCGTTGACAGAATATATGAAAAATGCGAGGAAGAAGGCATAAACGCGGTTAAATTCTTTGGCCAGGCAGCAAAAGAGGGTGAAAAGGGTTTAACCCAGAAAAAGCAGAAGGAAGTAATTAAAGCGTTTAAAATGGGCATTTATGATGTTTTAATATCTACAAGCGTGGCTGAAGAGGGTATAGACATCCCTGCAGTTGACCTTGTGGTTCTCTATGAGCCCGTACCATCAGAAATAAGAATGATACAACGTCGGGGCAGGACTGGAAGGAAAAATAAAGGTAAAATGTATATATTAATCACTAAAGGAACACGTGATGAAGCTTATTACTGGACGAGCATCAACAAAGAGAAAAGAATGAAATCACAGCTTTCAAAGAGGGTTAAAAGGAACATAGCGCCAAAAGAAATAGTAAAAGTCATTCCAAGGGAAGGCGAAGATGGGGAACTTAGACCAGTAATCTTTGCAGATTCCAGAGAAGGTAATTCAAGGGTTTTAAGGGAACTTGATAAGCTGAATGTTGAAATTAAAACAATGAGTCTCCCTGTGGCTGATTATCAGGTTAGCGACGAAGTAGGGATCGAAAGGAAATCTACAAAGGATTTTATAAGTTCAATAATTGATAAAAGACTTTACAAGCAGGCGCGGGAACTCGTTGAAAACTTCAGAAAGCCAGTAATAATACTGGAAGGAGAAGACCTTTATTCATCCCTTATTCATCCAAATGCTGTTAGAGGAGCGCTTGCATCCCTTGCAGTGGACTTCGGTATCCCTGTAATTCCAACAAGGAGTGAAGAAGATACTGCAGCCATGTTAATACGAATTGCTATAAGAGAGCAGCTAAAAGATAGATCTGAAATTCAGGTTAGAACGGAGAAGAAACCATTGACTTTGTACGAGCAGCAGCTATTTATTGTGGAATCACTGCCTAATGTGGGGCCTGTTACTGCTAAAAAGCTTCTTGAAGAATTTGGTTCAGTTAAAAATGTTATAAATGCTTCAGAAGGCGAACTTAAAAAGGTTGAAGGGATTGGAGATAAAATCGCCAAGAAAATAGTAGACGTTTTAGGTTCAAACTTCAGAAAACTTGGTGATGTGAAAATTAAAAAGCTTACAGAAATGGATGAAAAGGGCAAATAATTAAGAACTCAATTATTTTAAACAATTGATGTAAATAATAATAAATAGAAGAAAAAATTTATTACTAATCAACAGATGAATGAAAATTATAAAAGAAAACGTTGCAAATAAGATTGAAAAGCTAATTTTTTGATAAATTTATTCGGGAAACTCTACAGTATTAAATAAGAAGACCTTTAATAGAATGGGAGACGTGATTGAAATAGTTAGAATCGATTGGGGAGAAATAACCCAAAGAGAACTGAAACTCATTATAAAGGACCTGGAAGATGATTTAGCTCATTGTAGAGAAAAAATAGTAGAGCTTCAGAATGAAGTATTAGAAGAACAGACTCATGAAAAACGGTTATTACAGAGATTAAGAGAATTAAGGAAACATCAGCATGAACAAAATAGAAATCTGTAAAGAAATAGCAAGAAATGGCAGTTTAATTATTTTTAAAGATATTTTAATCAGGAGTGAAGATATTGCGTATTTTAATGGATGAAAGGGGCAAAAAATACATTGCCCGTGATGAAGAGTTTCACACTAACTTCGGTTTTATAAAAAAAGAGGATATGGAAAACTGCAAGCCTGGAGATGTACTGCAAACACATATGGGGCATAATTTCAAGGTTTTAAAGGCCAATATCAATGATTATATTGATTTAATGGAGAGGAAATGCTCAATAATACTACCAAAGGACATTGGAATCATCATCGCAAATACAGGAATCGGTTGTGGTGATCGGGTGGTTGATGCTGGAACAGGGGCTGGGGCCACTGCACTGCACTTTGGAAATGTTGTGGGAGAAAAAGGCGCTGTTTACTCTTATGAGATAAGAGAAGACTTCAGTGAAATTGCAAAGCGAAATATTGAAGGATTTGGCCTTACAAATGTACATATAAAGTGTAAAGACATACTAGATGGAATAGAAGAGGAAGACATTGATCTGGTATTTTTAGATCTTCCCAAACCATGGGATGTTATAGAAAATGCTAAATCTGCCCTTAAAATCAGTGGCTACGTTGCAACTTACACACCGTATATTGAACAGGTCCAGATACTTCATAAGGTCCTTAAAAAATATGAATTCTCTAATTTAACCACAATTGAATGTATTTCACGCGAAATTGAAGTTAAAAATAAGGGTACAAGGCCAAAAACCAGGGCCGTGGGGCATACTGGATATTTAACATTTGCAAGAAATTTATAAAATACCCCTAAATTTAATATAATAAACTCAGATAAAAATAAAATGGAAATTATAACAATTATAATTTAATGGTGTATTTATGGCCTTCAATCAACAAAATATCATTTCAATACGGGATTTCGATAAAAAAGATATAGAATATATCTTAAAAATCGCTACAAAGATGGAACCCATCGCCAGATCAAAACAGAAGTCGGATATTCTGTTTGGAAAACTGTTGGGAATGCTTTTCTATGAGCCATCAACAAGGACGCGCCTCTCTTTTGAAGCCGCCATGAAACGCCTTGGAGGTAGTACCATTGGCTTTGCAGAAGCGGGCACAAGTTCGGCTACCAAAGGAGAGAATTTAACAGATACTGCCAGAATAGTGGGTGAATATTCTGATGCGCTGGTCATAAGACATAATAAGGAAGGTACAGCGCGATTTGTAGCTGATATAGTTGATGTTCCCGTGATTAATGCAGGAGATGGGGCTGGTCAGCACCCAACACAGACCCTTCTGGATCTCTTTACAATGAAACGGATCTTTGGAAAAATCGATGATCTTCATATCTCACTTGTAGGAGACCTTAAATATGGCCGAACTGTCCATTCACTTGCATACGCACTTGCAATGTTTAATGTGGATGTTAGTTTTGTATCTCCAAAAGAACTGAAGATGCCTCATGAAATTCTCCATGATCTTGGAAAGAGTGGAGTGGAAGTATATGAGACTGAAGATATCCATGACATACTGGATAAAACAGACATTCTCTATGTTACCAGGATTCAAAAGGAAAGATTCCCTGATCCGCAAGAATATTCAAAGATAAAGGGAGCTTATACAATCGATTCCAACCTTCTTGAAGGTAGTAATGCTGTTGTAATGCATCCACTTCCAAGGGTTGATGAAATATCCCATGATGTTGATAATACCAGATATGAAAAATATTTTGAGCAGGCATTTTATGGTGTACCTGTTAGAATGGCCCTTCTAAAATCACTGATAAAATAAATACACATAGATAAATCATTGTACTAAATTTTTATTTAAAATAAGCTCAGTACTCAATTACAGGCTCAACTAAGTTTTTAAATACAAAATAAAAGAGGTCAATTTCAAGTGTAAAAACAAGCAAAATTTAAAAATTTTGCAGCCGCGAATCGTAGATGCGCCTGCTCAAACACAAAATGTTTGTAAGCTACGATTTTTGAGTGTAATTAAAAAATTTAAAGATTTTTTTTATGCGCTCCACATTGCATCTTCAAGAAGGCCTATTTCACACTGCAGATCGATAATATTTGTTCTACCTTTTCCACGTCCCCTTGAAATTGTTTTGGTTGAGATTAAACCCAGCATCTCCAGTTCGTTTATAAAGTCAAATATCCTCCTGTAAGAGACTGAATCTCCCTTTGAAAACTCTTTATAAACTTCATAAAGCCTTCCTGATGTTATTTCCTCTTTTCGCTTTGTAAGATAGAGTAAAGACTCTAAAACTTTCTGCTGCTGACTTGGTAATGTCATTATAATGTCTGTAACTTTATTATGTTCAATATAATCCTTAGCTTCTCTTACATATTCCTCATAGACAATATCTGAGCTTTTTTCATCTGCAAGTTCCCCTGAGGTTCTCAGGAGGTCCAGAGCATATCTTGCGTCGCCTTCTTCCTTAGCTGCAAGAGCTGCGCAGAGTGGAATAACATCATCATCCAGGGCATTCTCCCTGAAAGATAACTCAGCACGTTCTTTTAGAATATCTACAAGTTGTTGAGCATTATATGGTGGAAAAACAATTTCTCGATCCCGTAAACTACTTTTTACACGTGGTTTTATGAACTTTTTAAATTCAACATAGTTACTTATTGACGCTATTGCAACGTTATCAGTTCTTGTAAGAGTGTAAAGAAGACCATCACCATCATTTTTTAACAATATATCAATTTCATCAAGAAGAATAATCAAAATAAGGTCTTTTCCAAACACATTCTTTTTAAACAAATTTCTGAATGACTGAATCACTTCAGCCTTGGTCCAACCCCTGTATGGGACATTTTGACCTAACTGCTGGCACAAATGAGCTATAACCTGATATTCAGTCGTATAATCAGTGCATCTAACATATTCAACCCGTACATTAACATTTTTTTCCTTTGCAACCTGTAATAGTTGTTTCTTTGCAAGTTTTGCCACAGCTGTTTTTCCTGTACCGGTCTTACCATAGATGGTAACATCTGGTGGAGTTACATTTCTCAATGCCTCAATCCAGTATTTTGCCACAGATCTGATCTGTTCTTCCCTGTGAGGTAATTTATCAGGTAAGAACCGATGATCCAGATATTTTTTATATTTAAAAACAGTATTTTTCTCACCAAGTTCCTCGAAAATATTCATTTATACCACTCATTAAGTTAAAAAGAAGCTGAAATTAATAATTCATTAAGCTTCAGAATTTTTAGAGTTTAGATTTTTACACTTGAAATCTTTCTCTATTCTATTAAATTGTCTTTCAACAATATAAATGTTCAAACAGAGAGGTGCATTTCCACTGTAAAATAATACCTTTTATTTTTTAATTATTACTTTCAAAGGGAAATAGACATATGTTTCAAGTGTAATCATTTCTGGTTGAACTATCTTTTGCTATTTTTTTAATGAGACATGTATTTCAAGTGTAAAGAAAAAATAAAATATCTAAATTGATATCTCTTATTACGAAACCATTGCCAAATCAGAATTATATGATAAAAAATGAATAAAAGCTCTTTAATATACAAAAATAGACGTTAAAATATATATTATGGTAAATTACTGTTGTATAGGCACTTTATATAAAAAAAATATACTTGTTTTTAAATTATTATAATTTGATAATGTTTTCTGATAAAGATATCGAGACATATGTTTCAAGTGTATTATGAAGACGTTCAATATTAGAAGGTGAATTTCAAGTGTAAATAAATAAAAATAAATGTTTTGTGAGTGTTAACATTCATCCACAGGTAATTAAGATTTTATTTTTGATTTTGACATATGTTTCAAGTGTAAAATTGGAATTATTAAACAATATGTAAAAATAAGTCAGTAATTACTATAAAGATAGATGGTATGACGTCCATTTCAAGTGTAAAATTCAAACATCCCATGAAAAATGAATATATATCCATGATCTCAAAACTTTGGAATATTACTTTAAAGAGCATGTTTTTAATCTAAATCAATAGAAATGGATTAAAAAGTATCATACGAAATTATATAACTTTAATTTACATATAACACAACTATAGTTGAGATCCTTTATCTTATTAGGGCATTTCATAAACTCTGTCTTTCATATCATCCTAGATTCACTTTAACATTATTACGCTTTTCCAGGATTATATTTCTTCTATTTCAAGATTTTATATGAATAATTCGTATCTATAAGATTTGTTTATGTTAAAAATTGAATTGGCGGGTAAATTATTATTTTTTTGTAAAGAGTTATTAGATCCTGATAAAAGTTAAAAATTAGATTTAAAATGTTCAATATGTCATAAATAAAGCTTTTTAAATGTAAATTAAGTGTTGTAAAATACCAATAACAATATTTTTTTTAATTTTTAAGGTAGTTATAAGATTGAACACTTACAAATAGGAGTGAATATCTATTTATTCCAATTTGAAGCAATATTATGGCTTTGATTTGTTATTTAATAATATATTTCTTATATAAAACTTAATACAGTTCCTCTGGCTGAATATTTATTTAATATAGAATATTAAACAGGACCTTTCCCTCTTAAAGTTATAAACTTAAATTATTATTTTAAACAAAACAAATTCCTGAAAAAATATAAAGATCCTGTTAGATTTGTGTTTTTTTAGTCAAAAAAATAATGAAAAGCTTATACTGGTTATATAAATGAATTGTCTATTTTATCTCTCAAATGGGCTTTATTTTTTGTTCTTTATTTTGTTATACATTAAGTATAAGGATAATTTCATTAAATGATTTTTCTAAGAGCGTATTAGCAGTCCTTAAAAGGTTTTAAATATTCATATTTTAATATACTACATACTTTTGCAACTCCTAACGAGAATTATTTCCAGTGTAAAAGAATATTAAAATATTTTTATGATTTAATGGCTACTGATTATTTTTTAAAGTAAATAAGAGCGAATATCAGTTCTAATTGTTTTATACCTGTATTTCATAGAAATAAATAGTATTACTTGCTGAAACACTTATTAACAGTAAATTACAGTAAAATATTTAATCTTATGAACATGGGCTAAAACAAGGTGAATTTAATTGACTAAATTATTTCGGTGATAATATTGAGTTTCTAAAAAGTGTTTAATTAATATCATTAAAATTAGAGATAAAAACAGAATTAAATGTGTTCTATCAAATTTTATCCATCCAATTATTATGTCTATTATTCAGAGAAAAAATAATTTCAATTCTCTTATTCATTCAATACGTTAGATCCATTATCTAGAAAAAAATTGAGTTTTAGACTATTTCTTTAATCCCCTGATCAAAGTCAATTAGATTAACTTTTAATTTATCTACTTGTTTAAATTCTTATTTTCTTGAATAAAGTTTCTAACAAACTTTTTTATGTTTTATGATTCAAGCATAACAATTAGCTTATTTTAATATTGACACATGATTTCCATAAAAAGATTGAAAAGGTTTATTTTATTAAATTCCTATTAGAATCAGGTTAGTTCGTTCATTAATAACTTATAAACATATAAAAATATGAAAAACTAGATTTAGTTGGTTTTAAGTTAAACAAAGTATTTAGAAAGGAAATAGAATATTGGGAAAAAATAAATTCTATAATTCAATTTTATTATTTACACTTGAAATGGATGTCTAAACCTAAAAGACTTGATTTATGAAAATATTTTTTTTACACTTGAAATGCATCTCTCAATTACTAAAAAATGTTTAAAAAACAAGGATTATAATAAATTTAAATGATTAAATAAGAATAAAAATAGATCTAAAATGGAATCACATATAATATAGATTATAATTTAAAATAAAGAGCTTAAACGTACATATTATCTTGTTGAACGTTTTTCTGCTCTTCATCAATTATTCCAAATTTTTTCTGTATTTTCCAGATCCCCTGTAGTTTTGCTCTGAAAATTTTTTTTACAGTTGAAATCAATCTGTCCTTGCTCAGACCATCTTCGTAAATTTCTTCTGTAATCACAAAACTCTGCAAAACGTTATTTGGATGCTCCAGCTGGAAATCAACAAACTGACCGTTTAGCAGGAATCTGAAATCCCAGATAAATTTTTCTTTTTTATCATCAGTTAGTGCATTAATCTTAGAAACATGTTCAGGACTTACATTAGTTGCACAACCTATGACAATTAAATCATCTTTTCCCTTTGGCTGTATAACATCCAGAACATGGCCTTCAGGGTAATTTATTATGAAATGGAAATTTGTGTTATCATCTGGTACTTTCTGCCTGAAAAGACCCTCATCAGAGAGCCATTTTTGAACTTTATTTTCGATTTTTGACATTTTTAACACCCAGTTAAATTTCAAGTGTATAATTTTTGATTTATTGTCATCTACAGTTAATATATTTACTTATATTAGATTAAATAAATTTTATTGGATAAATTTTGAATTAACTAAAATAAAAGTGAATTTCATGGACCCTCGACTGAACATTATAATCATAATTTTTATTGCAGTAATACTGGATCTCATATTAGGCGAACCACCGGCAAAAATACATCCTGTAGTCTGGATGGGAAAATTAATTGACTACTTCAGGAACTATTTAATAAAATATAGGAATAAATTATCTGGGATACTATTAACATTGATTATTGCACTGATTTTTACACTTGCAACTTATGTCTTACTCAATTGGTTGACATTTAATTATATTATTTATATCTTGGTTTCTGCTGTAGTTTTATCCATCACATTTGCCATTAAAGCTTTATATAATGCTGCTGAAGGTATTGAAAATGATTTAAATGTTGATATAGTGAGAGCAAGGAAGTCTATGTCATATCTTGTTAGTAGAAATACAGATGAGCTTTCACAGAGCGAAATAGTATCTGCTGCTATTGAAACCCTCACAGAAAACATCACAGACTCTGTAATTGCTCCCCTTTTCTATGCATTCATATTTTCAGTTCCAGGTGCGGTTGTTTACAGAGCTATTAACACGCTTGATGCTATGGTGGGCTATAAGACTCCTGAAAACATTGAAATAGGCTGGTTTCCGGCAAAGACGGATGATGTTTTGAATTATATTCCTGCAAGAATAACGGGGATACTGGTTGTAATTGCAGCAGCTCTTTTAAGGATGGACTGGAGGAATGCATACAGGATTATGATGCGTGATGCAAGGAATCCTGAAAGCCCTAATTCAGGGTATCCTATGGCCGCTGCAGCAGGTGCACTCGGAATAAAACTAAAGAAAATAGGTTATTATGAAATAGGGGACGAGATAGACGTTTTAAGCCCCGATAAAGTTGCTAAAGCTGTATCACTTTCAAAAATGACCATAACGCTGTTTTTATTATCAGCAGCTATCCTTTATTTGTTAATTTTATTTATCTTTCTTTAAATTTAAATTAGAACAGTTAAACAGCATAATCTATATTATATAAAAAATATATTTACTGATATAATGAAAATAGCCATAATTACAATAACTGATGATGCACAGGTACTTGCATTCAGGCTTGCGGTCCGTTTAGAAGATGATCCTACTGTTATAACTGTAAGTATATTCCATAAAAACGTTAAAAATGCTTTAGAGGTAGCTTTCAGAGAATATGATTGTATAATTTGTATTATGGCTGCAGGAATTGTTGTCAGGAATATATGTGGTTTGATCAAGAATAAAATGGAGGATCCGGCAGTAATTGTAATGGATGATGCTGGAAAACATGTTATAAGTCTTCTTTCAGGTCATTTTGGCGGTGCAAATAGCATTGCATTGAAGACTGCAGAAATTATTGGTGCAAAGCCGGTTATAACAACTGCTACAGATGTCCATGGTAAAATTGGGATAGATACAATTGCAGGTAAATATTTCCTTGATATCGATGATCCTGGAAGGATAAAAGGGATAAACAATGCTCTTTTAGAGGATAAAACCCCTGATCTCTATATTCCAGAACGATTTAATTTTATTTTTGATGATCCTTTAATCACTAGCTCTTATAATGAATATAAATCTGTAGATGATCATTTAAAAGCCGTTTTTGAAGATAATGAAATAATTTTAAAACCAAAAAAGCTTGTTGCTGGGATAGGTGCACGGAAGGGTGTTTCGCAGGCTATGGTTCAGAAAGCCATTGAGGGCATGATATACCAGCTTGATCTATTTGTTGAGAGGATTGATGCAATTTCAACGGCTGAAATTAAGCAGCATGAATCAGGAATCATTGAAACAGCATTGAAACTTGATTTACCTCTGGAAATTGTTTCCATGGATAAAATTAAAAATTTTAATGATCCGCAGTGCTCAAAATCTGATTTTGTGAAGGATAAATTCGGTGTTTATGGAATATCAGAGCCATCAGCACTGATAGCAGCAGGTAAAGGTTCAAAGTTAATATTCCGAAAAACAGCGTTTAATGGGGTTACAGTAGCATTAGCAGTGTCGTCTAATTGATATTCATGATTAAAATTAATAGATAATTATTTATCACATATTCCTAAAAAGAGGATAACATAACTATTAAAACCAAAATGTTTTTTATTTATCAAATATAAAGAATAATAGTTAGACTATTTTATAAATTATTTTATTAGTAGTTATGGAGGCTATATTATGAGTGAAGATGCATTTGATCGTGTTAATCAAATATTACATCATATAATGGAAGATACAAGTGTCCCAAGGAATATTAGAAGGGCAGCGGAAGAATCTAAAGATATTTTGGCTAAGGATGATGAAGATCCTACTGTGCGTGCAAGTACGGTGATTTCAATACTTGATGAAATCAGTAATGACCCTAACATCCCTATTCATGCAAGAACGCTTATTTGGAATATTTTAAGCGAATTAGAGTCTATTTAAGACTAATTTAATTTAAATATTCATTAATTTCACTAATTTTTTGATTATAATATATCGTAAAAAGCTATCATGTCATATTTTATCGTATTTTTTTAAATTTTCCTAAAAGCCAGCTAATCTCATATATGAGATGGATGGAATAAGTCCAAGTTCTAATTTATTTTAACTGATTGAATTTAAGGCATTGGCTATAAACTGAGTTTTAGCTATATCTTCTATAAATTCAGCGAGAATGGCAGCTTCATCCAGATCGACACCTGCTGCAACAAGTCCATGATTTTTTAAAATTACCACATCCTCATTTTTCATTATTTGTGCTGTATCTTTTGCCAGTTCATCGCTTCCAGGCTTAGAGTACTTTACAAAAGGAATAACAGGATTTTTAATTACACCAAAACCCTCTAATCGTTTTAATGGCTTATCAGACATTGAAAAGCCTGTTGCATAAGGTGGATGCCCATGGACAATCCCCATTATGTCATCTCTATTTTTATAAATACCGAGATGTAAAAATGTCTCTGAAGAAGGTTTTTTATCCCCTTCCAACACATTTCCATCCAGATCAATGATTATGATATCGTTCTGGGTTACATTTTTTTTAGCAATACCGCTTCTCGTAATTGCCACTTTTTGAACACCATTTTCATCAAATCTGGCACTTATATTCCCTGATTTACCCGGTACAAGATGTTTTTTGTAAATATAATGAGATACTCTAATAATTTCCTTTATAATTCCATCTTTATCCATTTTAATCCCCTGAATCAGAAAAAAAATTTAGTTTGTAAATTTTAAAAGTTTTAAAACCCCTTTATTAAGAACGGGAACTTCACCGCATGTGGGCATAATGTTGTAGATCTTCTGGAACTCTGTCTGAGACTGGAATGTCCCTGAGTTAATCATGTGAATGCCTTTATGCTTCTTATAAGCGTTAATATGCACATGACCTGTATGGAAAACGTCAGGAATTTCTTCGATGACCAAATGATCTTCATATTCAGATGCAAGAGGGGTTCGTTCACCATAAATTGGGGCTAAATGCCTTTTTTCAAGTAATTCTTTCATAATCAGGTCTGATTCCTGGTGAGAAAGCCCCTTAATTGTCATGGCAAGATCATCAAAGCTTCTTCCATGATATATTAGTGTATTAATTCCATCAAGGCTCACAATCCCTGGATTACTTACAAATTCCACATTTTTAAGCTCACATAAAGATTTAGCATATTCTTCAGATATTGAGGGCTGTGGTTCAGCTAAACGTGTTGCATCGTGGTTTCCTGGGGCTATCACTATTTTTATGTCATTTCTAATTTCTCCAAACAGTCTTGCAGCTTCTTCATACTGTTGATAAATGTCTTTGATAGTGAGTTCTTTTTCCTGATGAGGATAAACTCCAATTCCATCCACCACATCTCCAGCTACAACTAAATATTTGACATTTTCAGCGATTTTAACCTGTTCATTATCTCCAAAGTCTGTATTTATCCATTTAATGAATTTATTGAAAGCATCTCCTAGGAAAGTGGAGCTTCCAATATGTACATCGCTGATAAAAACGGCTGAAAAGTCCATTGGTTTTTCGTCAATCCGGGGAACACCAGGATGAACGAGATCTGATGCTATTACAAAATTTCCCTTTTTACTACCTATAACCCCAATAACTTCGTCCTTTACTATGAGTTCGGACTTTTCAAAGAGCTTATGATTCTCGTTATGAATTAATATGTTAATATTTCCAGTTTCATCTTCCAATTCAATGATTTTATGGTTATTCTTAGTGTTTATAACATCATTTACCATTCCTATTATCTTAACTACATCTTCGGTGTTTCTAATTCTATTTATAGGGCGGTGATCCTTTAATTCTCCTCTTTTATCTAAAAATCCTCTTAATTTTTCGAACCTGCTTTTGAAGTAGGATGAAAAATCTTTAATTTCCCCGCTTGTATAGGATTTTCTGCTTGTATCCTGAATAACGTGGAAATCGAATGGCCTTCCACTGGAAAATTTCTTTTGGGGAGGTTTGGATATGTTTTTAGAGGGGGTTAAATCACCAGCAGTTTCATCATCAGTTATAATATTTTCTGAATCCTTTTCTTTTAGGAATTTATCCAGTATTTCTTCTGTTAAAACAAAAATATCTTCATTAGAATACAGCAACTCTTCGATGAGAGAATCTGTAACGTTATGAGAATTTTCATGGTTTTTTATGCGTTCGTATGCTTTATCGTTTACCAAGATATTTGCATTGGTGAACTTAACAATGATATCGTTGTTCATGGCTACCCCGTGCAAAGCTTTTTGTATGTATATTTATAATCATATTATAATATTAAATCTAGTTTTTAACCAAAAAATTAAAATTAATCAACAGCAAAGATAAATTAAAAATACGAGAAATACTAATAATCAGGTGATAAATTGCCAAGAATCATAAAATTTATACTTTTCCTTTTACTCTTTGGATTATTCTTTGAAGCAGGGCTTTTCAGTTCCTATACAATAGTTACTTCCCAACCTCCGGATGTTGGAAGTCTTATAGACATGCAAACCAGTAAATTAGCCGCTATATGGGAAAGTATCAGCTTCGGTTCTGACGGCAATTCAACCAATACCCTTAAAATATTAAATGGAGATCCAGTGATTCAGACCCTTAAAAATAAAACAGGTCTAAATGGTGTAAATTTAGAGACAATGACTGCAACTTCAGATGATGACATGAGTAAGAAAGAAATATTAGTTACTATAAACGCAGAGGGATATAAAGACACAGTTTCTGGCGGGGCTACTACTGGAAATAAGACAGGTGGGCAAATAGTAATTACTGCTACCGAAAAATATTCACTTACAGCCACAGCCACAGCCAAAAAGAAGACAAGAGGGGTTGAAATTAATGTTAACACCATTAAAATAACCTCTTTAAAGAAGGTATACGCTCAATGAAGTTTAAACCACTACTGGGTTAACAAATTTAAATTTATTTTTTTAAATATTTTATTTTTAAGCAGGTGTAGTAATGATTAAAGTCATAGGCATTGGACCTTCTCGAGAAGATATAAGTATAAGAGCTTTAAATGCTATTAAAGAGTCAGATGTGATAATCGCTTATAGGACATATATTAAGCCCATAGAAGATTTGCTCGAAGGTAAAGAAGTTATTAAAAAGGGTATGGGCGATGAAATAGAAAGAGCAGAGCTAGCTATTCAGAAATCAAGGGAAGGAATGAATGTTTCTATAATAAGTTCAGGAGATCCTGGTGTTTTTGGAATGGGAAATGTGATTTTTCAGTTAATTGGCAAGTATACTGATATTGAGGTGGAATTAATTCCAGGGATCACAGCAGCTACTTTTGCCGCGTCAAAACTTGGAGCACCCCTCCACGATTTTGCGGTTATTAGTTTAAGTGATATTTTAACCCCCATATCTGAAATAAAGCGCAAAATTGAATTTGCATCTAAAGGAGACTTTGTAATAGCTATTTATAATCCCCTGAGCAAGACCAGGAAGAAACCTTTTGAAGAAGCTTATAAAATATTGCTTGAGGAAAAAAAACCTTCAACTCCAGTGGGAATCGTGCGTAGTAATGATGGTGATGTTCATATAACTGTAACTACCCTTGAAGATCTTAAAAATCATGAAATAAACATGTCCACAACCATAATTATAGGAAATTCAATGACTTATGTCCAGGATGGGTTCATGATTACTCCGAGAGGTTATGTAATCAGATCTTCAATACATCCACTTTCCAGGGAGTTTTATGAACGCTTTTTAGAGGGAGAGATTGTTGAAGGGCCTAATCTGGAATGTGATTTCTATCCCTGCCATGAAGCGGGCGAAAACTGCACCTTCTGTTACTGTCCTTTCTATCCCTGTGGAGATAGCTCCACTGGAGGTCGCTGGATAAAAGATAAGGGTGTATGGAGCTGCCAGGACTGCACATGGATACATGAAGATAAAACAGTTCAATGCATAATGCCCAGATTCTGTGAAATTGTTAATGAAGTTAAAGACCTTAAAGATAAGAAAAAAGAGCTCCTGAAATTAAGAAGGGAATGCATTCAGAACACTCAATAAATTAAGTTTAAATTGTTTATTTTGCTTTTATTTTTAATTCTTAATTCTTTAAGATCTTAAAAAATAATAAATATTACTTTTAACTTTATATTTAATATTACAAATCTCTGATCTTCATTACCTGTATTTTAAAGGAGGCTGTAATTTTGAGTAAAATACTTATAACAAATATTAAAAGCAAAGAAAATGTGAAAAAAATTTTACAGGAAATTGAACCAGATAAAATAGTTATTATATCTTCAAAAAAGGTTAAATTCACAGATTTTGATATTGAAATGGAAAATATAAGGGTAAAAGATGACTTTGAAAAAATAATCCATGTATTCAATGGAATTTTAAACACTGAAGATGGCTTTGTAAATGTTTTTAAGCCTGATAAAGCCGGAATGTATCTCTTATGGCTTGTACAGATGAATTTAATGAACCCTACATATATAATGGCCAGTGGAGAGCTTGAACAAATCCCAATAATTGGATCTGGCCAATTAACCAGTACTGAAGGTGAAATACTTAAATTAACTGATTGTCATGGTTTTATAGATCCAAAATCAGTAAATAAAGAGTTTGGAATTAAAGAAGAAGAGGCGAAGGAGTATTTGGAGAAACTTTCCAGTATGGGTGTTTTGAAATTCATAGAAACTAAAAAATTTAAAGTTGGAGATGAAAAAAAGCACCCCTACTATGCTACAGATCTACTGGAAAAAGTAAAGGAACTTGAAGATTTTTATGCAATGACTTCTACTGGAAAAATAATGTTGTATATGGTATTAACTGGTGAATAGAAGCAAATAAATCCATATTTATGGTTTAAATGGTATTTCAACTATATTATCAGATTTAAAGATAATTTAACAGGCCGTTGAAATCCTCAAATTTCTGTCAAAATCTTTGATTTTTCATGCTTTGATTTTTGGGAATTACGATACTTAGCTTACGGAAAACTCCGTTTTCCGTGCTCCAAAACCGCAGGTTTTGAGAGTTCGTAAACTTGAAACTATTCGAAAATTGAAATTTTCGATGCAACGAATCGAAGTTAGCAAAACTTCATTTTGCACTCCAAACACTTTGTGTTTTGATATTCGCATGCTATCGTTTCAAGAGTTAGAAAATATTGTAAAAAATAAAGGTTTTTTACACAGCAAAAAACTTCTTTTTTTTGCATGCTTTGCGTTTTCTAAAATTATATATTAAGTTCAATAACATTGTCCAAATCTTCGATTTGGACGTAAATTGAAATATATATTAATTTCGATTACATTATCAAATTCTTCGAATTTGATAGGCATTGAACTCAAATCTTGAGTTCAATAACACCGTCAAAAACCAGGACAGCATCTCCTTCCATAAATGCCCCAAGGGTTCCATCTTCTTCATAAACTTCAATTCTTAAATCTCCACCTGGAAGATGGACCAGAACGTTATTATCAAGCTTACCAAGCTTAAATCCTGATAAAACACATGAAGTGGCTCCAGTACCGCAAGCATAAGTAAAACCAGCACCTCTTTCCCATGTGGTCATATTTATTTCATTTTTACTTAATATTTTAACAAAATGGACGTTGGTTTTTTGTGGAAAAGATTCATGGGTTTCAATGGCAGGTCCAACTTCATTTAATGGTACTGCATCTATGTCGTCAGTGAAAATTACTGCATGAGGATTTCCAACACTTACAGCTGTCATTCTATAAGATGTTCCTTCTACATTTAATTTTTCATCTAAAAACTCCTCATTTTCACTTATCATTGGAACTTCAGATGCTTTAAATGTGGCTTTACCCATGTCTACTTTAGATGATGCTACTTCGCCATTTTTAACCTGCATGTCAACTATTTTGATGCCACCAAGTGTTTCAACATTGATTTTCTCTTTTTTAATAATTCCTCTATCATATACATATTTGGCGAAGCATCTTATCCCGTTTCCACACATTTCAGCTTCAGAACCATCGGAATTAAAGATTCTAAACCGTATGTCTTCAGTTTTAGATGGACATACAAATATTACTCCATCTGCTCCAATAGAAAAACCACGTCTGCAGAGCTCTGCTGAAACTTCATTCTTCTTTGATTCAGGAATTATTTCTTCTTTTGTCTCATCAATTACAATGTAGTCATTTCCAAGTCCGTGCATCTTTGAAAACTGAATTTCTTTTAAAGTCATCATTTAATCCTCATTATTTTTTAGTAGTCTTACAGGCACATTTTGATTGGCTAGAACATCGGCAAAGGTTTCTCTTTCCCTTACAACTTCGCTTTCACCATTATTTACAAGAACTTCCATTGTTTTTGGGCGTGAATTGTACTGTGAAGACATTGAAAATGCGTAAGCTCCTGCATTAAAGATTGCAAGGATATCTCCTTCTTCAATTTCAGGCATTGGTCTGTCTCTTGCGAATAAATCGCCCGATTCACATACATTTCCTGCAATATCTATATTCTGGGTATTTTCCGCGTTTGGTTTATTAGCAACCACAATATGGTGGTATGATCCGTACATTGAAGGCCTTAGCAATGTATTAAAACCTGCATCAACACCAGCAAATTTCCTGTAACTCTGCTTTATAGTGTTTACTTTGGTAAGAAGGATTGAAGCATCTCCAACTATGTATCTGCCTGGTTCAATACACATTGTCGGCTTTCCAAGATTGTATTCGTTTAATTTATCCTTATACAGGTCAGTTATTTCTTTTGAAAAGGTTTCTATATCCAATTTAGACTCTTCTGGAGTGTATGGTATTCCAAGTCCCCCTCCAAAGTCAATAAATTCAAATTTAACTCCAGACTGCTCTTTCACCCTTCCTGCAACGTCCATGAGAGTTTCAACTGCGAGCATGAATGGTTCAGGATCCAATATTCCAGAACCTATGTGGGTGTGAATACCAATAGGTGTAAATCCAAGGTCTTGGGCTAAGCTGTAGACTTCAGCAGCTTCTTCCTCCATCACACCAAATTTAGATAGGTCTCCGCCAGTTATACAGTGTTCATGGTGCCCAGCGCCGACTTTAGGGTTTACTCTGAAGGATATTTTAACTTTTTCAGGATCAGTGAGTTTTGAAAGCCTATTAAGAGCTGAAATTGAATCAAGATTAATTATAACACCAGAATCTACCGCAAACTTAAGTTCTTCATCGGTTACATTGTTTCCAGTGTAAAGAATTCTTTCAGGATCAAAGCCTGCAAGAAGTGATGTATAAATCTCTCCAGGAGATACTGCATCAATGCCACTACCTTCCTGCTCTAAAATTCGCATTA
This sequence comes from Methanobacterium sp., assembly GCA_030017655.1. Taxonomy (NCBI): domain Archaea; kingdom Methanobacteriati; phylum Methanobacteriota; class Methanobacteria; order Methanobacteriales; family Methanobacteriaceae; genus Methanobacterium; species Methanobacterium sp. The sequence goes on from JASEIM010000015.1 coordinate 18,256, forward strand.
CTGCAAGATTTGTATTTGCTTTACATGCATAGAATATTTTAAAATCATTATATTGACTTGAAAATGCTCCATAAACTCTTCTATAGTTATCTCTAATTCTTTCTTCGTCAATCACGTAAAGGGGAGTGTCATATTTCTGTGAAAGTTCCACTGCATCGGATCCACCAATGCTCAAATTTCCTTTTTCATTAGTTTTAATATCAAAATCCATCAAATTCCTCCAAATATGAAATATTTGGGGGTTCCAAAATCTTCAATTTTGATAACCTCCAAAAAGAAGTAAATATTGAATATTTAATGTTCATTATATAAATTATTTACATTTTCATAATAATTGAAGATTATCTTATTTTAAATTAAGAAAATAAAAAATTAAAGTTTTAGGCAAATCTCCCTATAAGGATTAGTAAAAGCCCTATTATTGCTACAACTGCAGTAATTGGAGAGCTACCCTGTATCATAGCCCATATTGCTCCGGTTAATAGAAGCAAGACTCCTACCCAAAGAGATATTCTTTTCTGCTGTTTAGTTAAAGAAGTCATAATTGATATTTGGTTTATCACTATATCAAGATTTCTAAAAATAAAGAAAGAAGAAAAATATCTTCTTTAAGATAATTTCTGCAGAATACTCTCCAACACACATGTAACAGTATCTATCTGCCCTTTATCTATTACAAACGGCGGTAAGAACCGTAAAACAGTATCAGCAGTACAGTTAATTAGAATCCCTTGTTCACGAGCTTCAGCAGCTATTTCACCACAGTTAATGCTTAGTTCCATTCCAAGCATCATTCCAACACCACGCACTTCTTCAACAATTCCATAGAGCTTTGCCTGTTCTTCAAGCTTATATTTAAGATATCCACCATTCTCTTTAACTTTTAAAAGCATACTTTCATCAATTAGGGCATTGATAGATGCTATTGCAGCGGCACATGCCAGTGGATTTCCTCCAAACGTTGCAGCATGATTTCCGGGCTCAAATGCATTACCTACTTCTTCACTTGCAAGAACAGCACCTATTGGGAATCCTCCACCAAGAGCTTTGGCGACGGTGGTGATATCTGGAGTTACACCGAAAAGCTGGGATGCAAACATCTCACCAGTCCGTCCAAATCCTGTCTGAACCTCATCAAATATTAAAAGAACATCATTTTCCTTACATAACTTTTTTAAATCTTTTAGGTAGCCTTCTGGAGGTACTATAACTCCTCCTTCTCCCTGGATTGGTTCTACCAGCACTGCGGCTGTATTATCAGTTATACTATCTGCAACTGCTTCAACATCTCCATAATTTACGTGCTTGAATCCTTCTGGGAGTGGTTCAAATCCTTTTTTATATTTGTGCTGTCCTGTGGCTGTAATCATGGCAAGGGTTCGACCGTGAAATGAGTTTTCCATGGCAATAATCTCTCCTTTACCTGTGAATTTCCGGGCAAGCTTAATTGCACCTTCATTAGCTTCTGCACCGCTGTTGCAGAAGAAGGATTTGTCATGGACTGAAATATCTGCCAGCAGCTTTGCAAGTTCGACCTGTGGCTCTGTGTAATATAAATTTGATGTATGTATAAGCTTTTTAGCCTGATTGCATATTGCTTCAACAACTTTTGGATGGGAATGACCCACATTATTTACTGCAATACCGGCAAAACAGTCAATATAGGTTTTGCCTTCAAAATCGGTGACTAAAGCTCCTTTTCCTTCTCTTAAAGCTAAAGGATACCGTCCATAAGTCTGCATTACATATTTTTTATCTAAATTTATTATTTCCTCTGTATTCATTTTGATCACCTTAATAAACATTAAAAGTGGGAAGCTTATTAAAACAGGATACTTTGTATCAATAAATGATCTGTTTAATGCACTATTAAAATAATTGGAAAAACATGGATTTAAATGATTTAAAAGACTTAATGTAGTGTTAACAAATAAGTAAAATACCTGATCAAAATATTATTTTAAATTGTTTGATGGTGAAAATATGAAAAAAGCAATAATTGAAACTGATAAAGGAAATATAGAACTTGTATTATTTGATGAAGAAGCCCCAAACACAGTTGCTAACTTTGAAAAGCTTGCAAAAGAAGGTTTTTATGATGGGTTAACTTTTCACAGGGTCATTCCCAATTTTGTAATCCAGGGCGGATGTCCGAGAGGAGATGGAACAGGCGGACCTGGCTATACAATAAAATGTGAAATAAATCCCCATAAGCACGGTACAGGGGCGCTTTCAATGGCACATGCAGGTAAAGATACTGGTGGAAGCCAGTTTTTCATTACACACTCTCCGCAACCACACCTCGATGGTGTTCACACCGTTTTTGGCAAAGTCGTTAAGGGAATGGACGTTGTAAACAAAATACAGCCCAATGACGTAATGAATAAAGTCACTGTTTTTGATGAATAGAATTCAAAAACCCTCTTTTTATTTTAATCTTTTTTAAATTGAATTTTTTAAATACAGACTTATTTTCCATATTTAAAATAATTTTAAGCATTAGAAAACGCTTTGCATTATTTTTATTAATAAATACAAAATATTTATTAATTATCAAGTTAAAAAATAAAAGTTAACATTTCACATCTAAGGTGAATTTTTGAATTTGGAGAAAAAATGGAAAATACTGCTTGCAATTGCCATGGGAACAATAATGGTACCGATAAATGCCAGTATTGTTAATGTTTCCCTTCCTGCAATTACCAGCTTCTTTTCTTCAAGCATTACAAGCTCAGAGTGGGTAATAACTGCTTATCTAATTGATTTACTTGGTTTTGTTTTACTATTCGGCCGTTTAGGTGACTTTTACGGCCATGAAAGAATTTACATGGCCGGGCTAATCGGTTTCGTTGTTACATCAATATTATGCAGTATATCTCCTTCAATAACTCTTCTAATACTTTTCAGAGGTTTACAGGGAATTGCAGCAGCTTTAATGATTTCTGTATCAATGGGCATAGTTAAAGATGCATTTCCAGTGGGCCAGACAGGTAAAGCCCTTGGAATTTATGCTGTGGCAATAGCTGCAGGTCTAGCCATTGGACCTATGATTGGAGGTCTCTTACAGACATTTTCCGGTTGGCAGGCAATATTTCTGGTTAATGTGCCCATGGGTATTATTAGTTTCCTTCTCTGCAGCAAGGTATTGGAGAATAAGGGCTCTAAACCAGCTAAATTAGACATTTCAGGGGCTATTTTACAGTATATATGCATTTTTTCAACTGTATACTCTCTAAATAGCATTCAAACTCTGAGAATTGATTTGATCACAATATTTACGGTATTAACAGCATTAATAACGTTAATACTATTTATATATGTCGAAAAAAGGGTTGAAGATCCTCTGTTAGACATTCGAATCTTTAAAAATAAAACTTTCTCTGCATTTAACCTGAGTCTGTTTTTTAATTATATCAGCATTTATATGATCCTTTTTATCATGCCCTTTTATCTGCAAAAGGTTTTAAAGTTGGATTCAGCATTAACTGGAGCAGTATTAACAATAAGCCCTGTAACAATGATGATATTAGCCCCAGTAAGCGGAATATTTTCGGATAAAATTGGTTCCAGGCCACTGGCAATAATAGGAGCTTTAATAAGCACTGTAGCCATTTATTCAATGACATATCTCACCATATTTTCTAATGCGTTTGATGTGCTCTGGAAGCTTGCACTTCTTGGAATAGGTGCTGCAATCTTTCAAGCGCCTAATAACAGGCTTATTATGAATGTTATTCCTGATAAAGGGTTGGCATCAAGTGTTATTGTGACCATTAGAAACATGGGAATGGTTTTTGGGGTATGTATTGCAGGTTTACTTTTAAGTACAACCATAGATCCAGTTCTTTTAGAACAAAATCAGCTTTATAATCTCAATGCATATAATTTTACCCAGGGGATGTATTTAATCATGGTTTTAGGTGCATTTCTAAGTATTTTAATACTTGTACTGTCCCCGGTAGGCACATACAGAAAAAAAATTACTGAAACTAAAGATAGAATCCAGGATTCAGAGATGGTCCCTTCACCCAATGGGATAATTATGGAATCAAAGGAAATAATAGAGGAATCTGAATTATTAAAATATTTTCAAAATATAATTAATTATTCTGGGTTTTTAAAATATTTAAAAGGAATAATTGATGCATCTGAAAAGCTGCAGAAACCAAAGAAGACTATAAAACAGCATTATGAGGGAATGTTCTCGTTTGGGAAAAACGATGAATGAGATTAATAAAGCAGCTTTTTAAGGACAATAGCATAAAATTCAGCTATTTTATCAGTAATTTCCAGATGCTGATCATTGTAATCTTCCTGTGGATTTGCAAGAACTATCTGACCGATTATTTCTTCGTTATACCTGACAGGAACTGAGAGAAACTGGTTTACAGGTTCATGGCCCGAAGGTATACCGTGAGCGGCCGGATGAGAAGTTACATCGTGAACATAGAAAGATTTTCCTGTGTCCAGAGAATAGCCGAGAAGACCGCCATATGTTCCATCACTTAAAACCTTAAATCGAGCTTCTCCCATCTCTGCATATATATTGCAGGTGTCTGTAAGATGTGAAAAGGATATTCCAACGCTGTCTTTATTTTTGGGGTCTACATAGGCGACATAACAGTACTTGCTCTTTGTCAGCCTTTTTGATTCCTTATATACAAGATCTGAGATTTCTTTAAGCGAAATATCTGAGGTATCCATGAAATGGTTTATAAGCTCATTTTGATCATTATTTTGGGAAGACTGCTTTAGAAATTCAGTCAGAAGATTCTGAATCTCAATATTTTTGGACGGATATTTAGAACGGACATCCATTAAAACAACTCTTTGTTTTATTTAAACTATTATTTACTTCTGTTTATTAGTATTTTTGGAAAATAAAAAAGAGTAATTAGAAGGAATTAGGCATTATAACGCAAATTCACTGTACTGAGAATCGTTTTTATCAATTATTTTAATAATTTTACCGTTTAAGTATTCTAAAGGAATTTTCTGATTTTCTTCAGCTTCTATAAACCTGTTTCTTCCTTTATATACTATTTTTTCAACCTTTAATATTTTAAATGGTATAATACCGGTAATTTTAGTCTTTGAAAACCAGTAAAAAGATACTGGACAGATTTGAGGCCACAGTACCAGATCATCAGCTTTAACTGATCCTGGATTCTCCTTTACTAAAAGAAGATCATCTTTCCTGGCGTAAGGTTCAATATCGTCTTTTAATTTTAATATAACTGTTTTTTCATAGTTTAGAGGTCTTTGATGTTTTTTTAAGAGTTTTGACAGGTATCTACGGGTTGTAACTTCTAAATCATCTGAAGAAATACCCTCAGATATTATGCTGCGTATTCCATTTTCAAAGGCACCTGTAAGCCTTATCCATGCATCAATTTCTCTACAGTTTGTTTTACTGCTTGTAGAGCGCATTGGACATTTCCAGCAGTATTCATCCCTTAAAATTTCCTGTATTTTTTGATAGTATTCACTTGAAATACTCTTAAACTCATTCATGGTTTCTGTAAGTTTTCCCATAAAATCACTTTAGTCAGGTAAACCATTCATATGTTAAAAATACTCTAAAATGGCGATTTGCCCAATCAGGTTTTATATATAAATATTTTATATATGTTTAATTGAATTCTTATCTATAATATAGATGTTAAAAATTAATTATAGTATTAGATGAATGTTCACGAGCTGATAGAATGAATGAACAGTTTGGATTGGGAATAAGAGGTAAAATGGAGAATTTAACTCTTGTATCGAATTTTGTTGGGAATTCAATGGGTAAATATGGATTAAATGATTATGAACAGGCTCAAATCCAAATGGCTGTAGATGAAGCCATAACCAATATAATTAAACATGGAGATCTTGAGGATAAAATCCAGATAAAATGCCAGAAACAGGGCAGCGAAATTAAAATAATAATTGAAAGTAAAGGAAAGCCATTTAACCCTGTAAATGTTGAAATATCTGGTATAAACTCCTTAATTAGGCAAAATCCAGATGAATTAAAGGTATATTTTATTAAAAAAAACATGAATAAATCTGAATATGAATTTAAAGATGGAAAGAACATTCTAACTTTAATAAAATGTTTATAACTTCCTTTTAGATATAAATATTAATTACATCTTATTTTTTAGGTTTTAATTGATTCATAAGGCCTGATTTACGTGCATAATGGAACAAATAAAGTTGGGTATAGCCGGCATAATCTCCAAACTGTTCTATTCCAAATGATCTCATTTTAGGGTTGCTAACGTTCTGCTGATCAAAATATAAATAGGATATTATCCTGCTTATCCAGATATCAACTGGAAATGCTTTTTCGAATCCGTAGCCGTAAAGAAGGATGCAGTCTCCCACTTTTGGACCGACTCCAGGGAGCCTTAAAATTGTTTCAAATGCAGATTCATAATCCATATTTCTAATTTTACCAAGATCTACTTCGTTTTGCACCATCTGGGAAGTTTTTATTATGTATTTTGATCTGTAACCCACCCGACAGCTTCTAAGATCTTTCCATGATGCCCGTGTTTTAAGAAATTCAGGGGTGCATTTAGCTTCGTCAAATTCATCTTCTGGAGCATTAGCAAGTGTTTTAGGAGAAGGAAACGAGTAGAAAGTGCCATCAGAAAATTTATACTCATCTCCCCATTTTTCTTTAACAAGTCTTATTGCCTTGTTCCACTGTCTTATAGAGTTATGGGCAGATGTTATGGAACAAATAACTGATTCAAAAATATTATGGGCCTTGAATAACCTTAATCCTTTGCAAAAATCAATTGTGGGCTCAAGTTTAGGGTCGCTGCTTAAAAAGTCATATAATCGGGGGATATCATCATTTAAGCCAAAAATTTCCATTATTTCTTGTTTAATATACTTCTCTTCTATTTCATGCAGAGATTCAGCTAAAATGTCAATTGGTTTATCTGTATTTGGTTTATGGGCAATTTTCACAAGGCAGGGTTTGTTTTCTACCATAATTAATTCCTGGAAATATTTACCTTTCTTTTCCCATGCCGGCTGGGATGTTTGACCGCTGCCTATGGTCATTTCGATGTCGAATGGACCTTTATATTCTTCATATTCTATTTTAAACCGTTTTTTATAATTCATCTATAATATCTTTGAACTCCAAATTACAATAATTTTTCGAAAGTTAAATTTTGCATCCTAAGATTTTACACATTCTCTTCTTTAAATACAATTTAAGTCTAATATTAGCTTTTTTCAGACATTTTAATGTAAATAAATTAATTAAATATTTTTTAAGATTATTATAAGGTGTATATGCTTGTTTTTTGGGTTTTAATAACATAAAAATTTAAAAATTTCAGTAGTATAAACAATGCATTTAAATAATAATAAAATGAATACTTGTATAAAAAACTGTATTATATTAGGAGGTATTTGTATGTATTGTCCAAAATGTGGAATAAAAAACCAGAAAGATGATAATTTCTGTAGTTACTGTGGTGAAGAAATAAGATATAGAAATTTAATGAACATAACTGATGTCAATCAGAAAACAGAAAATAATGATGAAGGATTTAAAAGGGAAATTAACTCTAATTATTCCGGATTTAGTGAGAACAGCGAATTTGAATTAGCAAGTCTTGGAAGGAGAATAATAGCTTATTTGGTGGATATGTTTGTTTTAGTAATAATAGTTACCGTTGTTCTGATCCCTATTTTTATTATTCAGTATATTTATTTTAGTTATGATGAAATTCTAATGGAATTAGTTTCAAACTTATTATTTGTATTTATTATGTTTGGATATTTTATTGTAATGGAGGGGCCGTTAGGTAAAGGAAGAACTATAGGAAAAATGGCGCTTAAATTAAGGGTAATAAAAGAAAAAGATAATTCAAGGATAAGTTATGGTCAAAGTATTGTAAGAAATCTTTTAAGGATAGTAGATGGGTTCTTCTTCTATATAGTAGGAATGATTCTCATATCAAGCAGTAAAAAAAATCAGAGATTAGGTGATAATGTCGCAAAAACATTGGTTATAACCGAAAAAAGAGAATAACGCCATTTAGCTAATTTCAGCACTTTTATCCATCTAAAGCTTCAATACCGTCGAATTATGTCATTTATAATATATATGGGCATAATTATATATTAATACTTTAAAATCAGCTTCTTCCCGGTATAACTTTGATAAAACGTGACATAGGGGAATATTTTCTTTCCTATACTCTTTGAGACATTTATTTAAATCATCATTTATATACTACTCAAATTCTTCTATTCCGGGGGTTCTAAAGGGATTTAAGTGAGTATATTCTTTTTTTATTTCCAGAATTGTAATTATAAATTGATTTATGATTTTTCATTAAATACAGCCCCTAAAAAATCTATTGCAAGCCTTGCAGCAATCTGAGAGGTCATATCTGCCACATCATAAAGGGGATTAACCTCCACAATATCAAAACCAATGATATTGCCCTTTTTTGGAAGTTCAGTTAATATCTCCTTTACCTGCTGATAATTAAAGCCACCAAATTCAGGAGTGCCTGTTCCGGGAGCTATGGAGGGATCTAAAACGTCAATATCAAAAGTAACATAAATGTTTTCTGCTTCAGGGATTTCATGAAGGATAAATTCAATTCCATTATCAAAAACATCCTTCGCAGTGATAATTCGGGATCCATACTTTTCTGCTTCCATAAAATTGGTTATTTTATCTGTAAATCCACGAATACCAATTTGAGTGATATTTTTGACATTTTTAAGCTCTGAAGCCCGTTTAATAGGGTTTGAATGGGAGAATTTCACCCCTCCAACGTTATCTATAAAATCGAGATGGGTATCGAAATGAATGATATCCAGGGGTATATCGAATGCATCCACAAGCGGGAATGTAATGGCATGATCACCACCAAAAGCTACAGGAAAAACATTGCTTTCTATAATATTTCTAACGGTATCGTGGATCATGCGCATATTTGTCCGGGTATGTGTAGGTAAAATGCCCACATCACCATAATCTATGACATTTACTCCATCAAGAATATGTTTTTTAAGTTCAAGATCATAGGCGCCAGTGGAAGAATTTATGTATATCCCATAGTTCTGGGAGGCAATTCTTATTGAACGAGGCCCGAAACGGGTTCCAGGGCGATTTGTAGTGCCATGATCAAAGGGAACACCCACCATTGCAACATCTACGTTATCCAGAACTTTTGTACTTGGATATTTGTAAAATGTGGGAACACCCGAATATGGAAATTTATTTTCTAAATTATTTTCTCCCATAGGATCTCTCCAGAAAAACAGCATATTAATTAAAATAATAGTAGAAAAAATAAAGCCAAGGCTAAACAAGCTCTTGAAATTTATATTGAAGCTAATATATAGATTTATTTAAGAAGATCTATATAATGAGCCCCTCTATCGTTCAGGGAATATTTTTTATTTCGTTTAACTTCTACATCAATCAAGTCCATGTTTTCCAGTTCATGCAAGTACTGGTTAATGGTTGTTTCAGAGAATTTCCTTCTTCCATGTTTGGTTCTTGGTGTTTGACGGCTTAAATTATCCTGGATATATTTAAAGCTTACGTCTCCCCTTTTACTTAGGATCTCGAGTATTTTTCTCTTTGTAGATACGAACCCATGGGATGAACTTACAGGGACAAGGATCAGCTTGTCATCTTCAACTACGTAGAACGGTGTTTCCTTACTAAACTGCGTTAAGTAATAAGTAAGATAGATATCCAGTTCAGATTCGCCAGCGATAAAAATCGGATCTTCTGCTCCATCGAAGACGTTTTTTATGTCTTTTAAGGTTTGATGAAAGTTACCTTCAAGACGGCGGACTTGATAGTTTTCTTTTCCCGTTTCAATATCTTCTCCTTTTGTCAATATTATTATTTCTCGGGGTTCAATTTCCATATCTTTAAGGAGATTTTGGATATCTTCGGGATTTTTTATTGTTGTTATTATACTCTGCACATGACAGCCCCCTAATTTAATATTATTATATAACTACTTAATAATAAGTTTTTAGTTTTTATTACATATATGGGATGTAAATGAAAAAAACGATCTTTCAATATAAGGTCTTAAAAAGTGTATGAAATGAAAAATGTAAAGTAGAAGAGATATGTAATCATTAATCGTTACCAGTTTGATATATATCAATTTATTTGAACTTTGTTACTGCTTATATACATTATTTCCAGCTTTAAATAAATAAAAGCACGTTATAAATCCATATTAGTACATATAATCTTTTATTAATTTTAATATACAATTTTGAATGTTTTTAATGGTTATTAGTTTCTTAATGGCATTTAAATTCATTATATTTACATAATCAGACCACATGCAGGTTTTAATAATTTAAATAATTCAGGATATAATTTAATGTTGGAAAAAACAATTTTCAATTACTGTAGAAGATTACTGGAAAATTTATTTCAGAATTTCCATGAATCTGGCACCCTTTTCATTGATTGAATATTTGTCACCGTGGCTTTCAATTAAATCGGAGTTTTCTAGCTCATGCAGGTATTGATTAATTGTTAACCTTGAATAACGGCCTTTAATACCTTTTTGACTCTTACTTAAATGATTTACCACATCATCAGGGTTAGAATCATCATTTACACTTAAATATTCCATTATTTTCTTCTTTGTGGGTGTGAAAGCGTGGGCAGTACTCACTGGAACGGATATTAATTTACCCTCATCAATAACGTAGAAAGGAACTGTTTTTTGAACCTGAGTAAGGTAATAGGTCACATAGATGTCCAGTTCATTTTTACCGGCAATAAAACACGGCTCAACAGAAGCATCAAAGGCACATTTAATGTCCTGTAAAATATCAAAAAAATCACCTTCCAGAAATTTGATGCTGTAATTTTCCTTTTCAACATTTACAAGGCCATATATATCTCCTTTAGTTAAAATTATCACATTTTCAGGTTTAACTTCCTTTTTTTCAAGGATATAATGAATATCTTCGGGGTCTTTAATTGTGGTTATAACATCGGGCATGGGGCACCTCCAGTATCATTATATATTCATGAAATGTAATAAATTTGTATGTTAAATTATGATTTACAAATTAAAATTCAAATAATTCAAGAATTTTATGAATAATACTTTATAGGAAGATAGGAAATTAATTCATAAGGATAATTCGGGTGATTTAATGGATATATCTGAGATGTTTTCTGATTCATATATTTCATATCCTTTTTCCAACTTCAATAGAATTGTCATATTGGGAATTTTATTTTGTACTGGTGTATTTTTGATTATACCGGCTATATTTGCAGGCGGATATCTTTTCAGGATTATTGAAAACACAATAAAAGGGGATTATGAGTTACCTCCATTTCAAAACTGGAAAAAAATGTTTTTCGATGGCCTAAAAGTCGCTGTAGTTATTATATTCTACGCTTTGCCTGGATTAGTCACTGAATTTCTATTAATTCTGTTTATAAAAAGTAATTCTCCATCAATTTTTAATATTTGGATCAGTATTGGACTTCTGGCAATATCGCTATTATTCTACATTCTAGCTTACATCTTAAGCATCACAGCAATGCCCCGTATGGCTTGTAAAGGCCAATTAAAAGCTGCTTTAGAAGTTAAAAAAGTAATTGAAGACATTAAAATCATTGGTATAAAAAAATATGCCCTTTCTTTAGCGGGGTTTACAATAATGGCCGTTTATTTAACGTTATTTGCAGGCTACCTTCATGAATTATTTTATTATATAGGTACAATTACTTATCTTAATGTATATATCGCGGATTCTATTGCTAATTTAATGGTTTATCCTTTACTTATTGCATCTCAAGGTAGATTGATGGGACTAATCTATTTAGAAAGAGTTCAATCATCTAATTAACTATTTTTACTTTAAAAAGTAGCCATTTAATAGGCATATTAACTTATTTTAATATAATTTTCACCTTTTTGATTCTTCTAATGGAACTGCCCCAGATAAATAACCACCAAGTGCAATTATACTCAGAATTATTGGATATACTATTAGTCTTTCAGCTCCACCTTCACCTAATACCATAAATGGATTAGCCTCCTGCAGAAAGATCACAAGGAAAATATCCAAAAATGCAACTGTTCCAAGCACTGGGAGGACATATTTAAGCCATGATTCTTTTAAAATGGTGAAAGAGGCCAATATTGCCAGGCTTCCGAAGGTAAATGATGTCAGTGCAAAGATAACATGTGTATTTCCAGTATATCCTGGAAATATTCCAACTCCCATCGCTCCAATTCCAAGAATAGCTAATAATACTGGAAAAATTTTTTTCCCAAAGTGTTTATACACTAAATATGCAGCAATAAAGACTAATAGCCCAGCTATAAATGTGGTTGCATTAAAGATCGTTGCTGAAGGTTCTTGTATTGGTAGATCCGCAAGGGAGCTCAGAGTATATTGCCCTGTATTGTAACCAGGATAAAGAGCTTCAGCTACAGTTACCATTAACATGAATTGAATACCTGAAATAACCATTAATAATCCTGCTATTTTTTGGTGTGAGACATATTTCATGGTTATACCTCTATATTAACTAATTTTTTTATTTAATTAGATGTTAGAATTTACTTTTTCTGCGCCGATTTAATCCTTATTTTAATAGTTTGACATATTAAAGTTTTTTAAATTACTCATTATACATTATAAATCAAATTCAGAATTTAAAAAGTACATGAGCTTATAATCAATATAGAACAAGAGATCCCCTTATAATGAGGAAAATACCAAGAAGAAGCATTACCAGAGATAAAAGATCATTACCATATCTGCTCAGCCAGCTGTTTAAAGAAGATAAGGTTCCACCAGGGACTCTTGGTCTTATTAGATAAACTAAAAATGGAATTTCAATAAAAAGCAAGGCGATAATACCGAAAACAACAATTGTTGCAGTGGCTGTCCAGAATGTAGGGTTTGAAAGGCCAATAATAGTTCCTGCGCTAAAGATCAGCAGAGATGTGGTGAAACTGGCCAGTAGGATGATTATTCCAAAATAAAGGAACTTAATGAAAATGGAGAAGGTGTTATCCTCCCGCAGTCCCTTAATAAAACCAAAAAAACCGTCTTCACGAGGCTCTTCATTCACAAAAAGAATTTTAAAGGCGATAAGGATCAGAATTCCTCCCAGAAATACTTCTAAAAGAGCACCAGTATTGATGGGCCCAAGGATGGTTGCTGAAAGATTACTGCCTAAAAACATACCTGCAATGATTAGAAGTATGAAAAAGAGTATTGAGCCTAAGAAAAAGGATAACAATGGGAAACGGGGATTTCTCATTGGTGGAAAAATATCCAGCATGTTTGTAAAAAGCAAAGGACTTACAGCTGCGCCTAGGGCATATGGTAAAATACTTGCAAGGAGTGATGTAAATTCTGACATGATATCTGTGTTAATTTATGTCAAAAGATAATAATAAATTATTAGGTTTTAATACCATGAAAATATTCAAACCTTATAATAAATTATCCTAAATACTAATCAGACTTATCTTTCAGAAATTTTTAGCTTGAGGGATAGTCATGATTCAAAAAGAATTATATCAAAATTAAGATATTTAATTTAAAAATAGAAAAATCAGCTTTATTTAAAAATTCTTTTATTAACTAATTCCGTATCTCTTAGCCCCTACTCACAAATTCATTTCCCTTCAACAAAAAACGCCAGGGCTTATCCCTGTACTCCTCAGCATAATCAATATGAATCCTTTTTGTAGCTACAATCTCCTTATCATTATCTAAACCATTCTTGAAGGTAATAAATAGCTCATCTCTGCATAAATCAATCCCATTAAGCGAAGTGTCGATACCCATGGCATGGCAGAGTTTTGAAGGATTGTTCGTCTAATTCTTCAACTGCTTTTCTTTGAAAAATCTATTTTTCGGCGCCTGATCATTAAGTCTAAACCCTTAACAGGCTCCACAGCCCTGATAAGCATGGCTTGAGGCATGTTTTCTTTCTGGGTTACCACATTAATGCAGTAATTATAGCCGTGAAGTTGATAAATATAGGCAAATCCTCCGGTTTTATGGGGTGGGTCCATTCGCGGTGTATGACGACCTCCATAGGAATGGGCACCCTTATCTTCCGGGCCCATATAATCCTCTGTTTCAACAATTCTACCTTTAGTTGTTCCTTCTGGAGTTATATGGACTAAAACACAGCCTAAGAGTTCTCTGGCTACAACTAACGTATCTCTCTCGTAAAATAATCTTTCAAGTTTCATGGATATCATTCAACTTAAATTAATATATTCCCGATTTGATTCTAAATATGGAATCATATCTAATTTTAGAATTTTTCCTATTGTGTTTAAAGAAATTAACAAAATAATAAATGCAATGAATAAATAAATATAAAACAATGCAGAACAAATGGAAATTTAGATTTGGAGTTATTTCTTGTTTATTAGGCGTAAGCATACTCGTAACCAGTCTATTAACCAGAAGATTCATACCTGGTGGATTTGCTTTAATGGTTATAGGATTTATCTTAATATCAAATTCAAGAAAAAATAGGGATATTTAATATTTAAAAAGTTTATGTTATCTAATCTTTGAGAATTAAATTTCTTGACTTGTTTTAAATCTCATATAGATTTCTAAATGTAGAAATTCAATCAAGGGAATAAATAAAAAGAAGGCCTCAAAATTGAAAATTTTGAAATAAGTGGGATCTCTAAAAAACCGCGTTTTCTCAGTTTAATTCAATTATTTAGCAATATATCTATAGAAATTTGCTATATGATATTGATATACATAAGTTACGGAAAAATACTTAAATTAATAAACCTAATTTTTGTATTAAATTAAACTGAATAATTGTGCTGTTAACTCTTACAAGGTGGACTCAAAATGAACTTTCTGTATATTATTCTTGGAATGCTGATATTAATTGCTATATACCTTGTTTATGGTTACAACCGCCTTATTGGGATGCGAAATATGGTTGATACAGCCTATTCGAATATTGATACACTCTTACAAAAGCGGTTTGATCTTGTTCCCAACCTGGTCAGTACAGTTAAAGGGTATATGAAACACGAACGTGAACTCCTGGAAGAAATCACCAGGGCTCGGAGTGAATGGATGAATGCTTCAACCATACAGGAAAACGCAGGAGCAGATGATGTGGCATCAAAAACCCTGAAATCTATTTTTGCCATGGCGGAAAATTATCCTGACCTTAAGGCTAATCAGAATTTCTTACTGCTCCAGGAAGAACTGGTGGGTATAGAAAATAAGATAGCCTATGCCAGGCAACGCTATAACCGGACTGTGATGTCTTTAAATACGGCCATAGAACAGTTTCCTACTAATCTGATAGCCCAATTTTTCAGATTCGAAACCAGGGAATTTTTCGAAGTTGAATCAGATAAAGTACGCGAAGTTCCTCAAGTAAAAATGGATGAGGTAGAAGACTGATGGATCCTATTTATGAGAGCATCGCAGCCAATAAAAGATGGACATATTTTTTCTTCCTGCTTTACACCATTCTATTTGGGTTCATAGGTTATTTAATCGGAATATACATTGGTTCCCCTATTCTCGGCCTACTTATAGCTGTTATAATTTTAGTTATTATATTTCTGGTCAGTTACTACGGAGGCCAGAATGTGGTTACAACCATGGCCGGTGCACGGGAGGTGTCTAAACAGGAAGAACCTTATCTTTATAACACTGTAGATGCTTTGAGTATAGCCGCAGGCCTGCCAATGCCTAAGTTATACATAATTGAGACAAATGTGCCTAACGCTTTTGCTACTGGCCGTAATCCTGAAAATTCCAGTATCACCGTTACCAGAGGATTAATGAACCGACTTGATCGTCTGGAACTTGAAGGTGTAATCGCTCATGAGATGGCACATATAAAAAACTATGATGTCCTGCTGGCCACGGTAGCGGTTGTTCTTGCAGGAACCATTGTATTTTTAGCATATGTGGCTCGCTACTCAAGTTATGGGGGTTTATTCCGGGGTCGAGGTCGAGGCCAGGGGCAGATAGTTTTTTTAATCATCTTTCTGGTTTTAATTATATTGGCACCTCTTTTTGCACAGCTACTCAAATTCGCGATTTCAAGGCAACGTGAGTATCTTGCTGATGCTACTGGCGCTGATTTTACAGGATACCCGGAGGGATTGGCAAGCGCCCTTGAGAAAATCAGTTATATGCAGGAACCAAAAAGCAAAATTCAAAACGAAGCCCTAAATGGCCTATATATTATAAACCCGGCGCTTGGAGCTAAAAGATCTAATAGGGGGAGTACATTTTTTTCCACTCACCCTTCAACAGAAGAACGTGTCAGGCGGCTACGTGAAATGTAATCTATAGTTCATTTTTACCATATCCCCACGCCATGCAGCTATTTTTACAGCTAAAGATATTGAAATATGAAAATATCGATTATATTCAGTTAAATCAGAATTTTTCATTAAATCAAATGATAACCATACAGCAGGTTACAATGCGACCTATTAAAATATTAAATTTCCGATAAATAAGTTTATTTTAGTGAATAAAATCTATAAATGCATCAAGAAAATTTCCTTAGAAACTCCTTGAAATTATAAAAATTATTTTTAATTAATAATGAAATGTAATCAAAACAAGTAGCCAATCTTTTTGGCATCACTATATAGAGCAACCTATCAGAATTTAGGATATTTGGTAAGAATCAAGTTTTTCACTTATATGGGTGTAAATTTCCTTTGTTACCCCAACATTCCTAATAAAATCGTTAGAATATCGTATATCCCCTCTTCTGGGATTGTCCTGTCTCATGACGTACATACAGATAGCGGTTATTATCATCAACGGGTCTATTTTTCTACCCTTCCCCCCACGATAGAGTTTTCTGAAATCAACTTTGCTTATTATTTCTTTCGCCCGGTCTTTTTGGCCTCCACCTACAGGCATCAGGACTTCATCTCCTTCCTCTCTTTTAGTTAAAACCAGGGTAGGGCTGTGGCCGGTCATCATAAAATTACTGGCTACTATGCTCAGCTGGGCCAGTTTTTCCTGCAGACGAAAGTCTTCCTCAGAAGTTTTTTCATGGTATGGCCTGTATTTTTCATATTTTTTTATTTTATTGGCCAGTCTCTCTATTTTTGCCTTTTCATCAAGAAAAATATGTTTTCTTTTTTTCATTTAAAGCCCTCTGGTGCTCTGTTTTTGTATACTTTTAGATCATTGATCTTATTAAAGGTTGCTAAGAGGTTAAATTGATAAAATAATCCAATGCATGCATAAATTATTCATTAAATTTTATATTAAAAAATTAAAAAAATAAGTTATTTAGTATCTTACAGGAATTCCTCTTTCCTTTAAATATTTCTTTACAGTACTAATAGGGTACTCTTTATAATGAAAAATACTTGCAGCTAATGCAGCATCAGCTTTACCATTTCTAAATGCTTCATAAATATGTTGAGGATTGCCTCCTCCGCCTGATGCAATTACAGGTATATTCACGGCATCTGTCACGGCTTTATTAAGATAATTGTCGTAGCCGTCCTTGGTTCCGTCACGATCCATTGATGTGAGGAGAATTTCACCAGCCCCACGCTCTTCACATTCTATTGCCCAGGCTATAGCGTCTATTCCAGTAAATTCACGTCCACCGTATATGCTGCAGTCAAACCAGCAGTAACCCTTATCCGTTTCGACTATGAACTTATCATCATTTTCTTTAGGGTTTTCAATATACCGGCGCTTGGCATCAATTCCAATTACACATGCCTGAGAGCCGACGACTTTTGATGCTTGGTTTATAAGGTCTGGATTGTGTATCGCGGCGGTGTTTGTAGAGCATTTATCTGCTCCGGCTTTAAGCATGTTTACATAGTCTTTGGGTTTTCTTATCCCCCCTCCCACACATATTGGAACGAATACATTCTCTGTGGTGGCTTTAATCACATCGGTCATGGTTTCCCGGCGTTCATGAGATGCAGTGATGTCTAAAAACACGATTTCGTCAGCCCCTTCTTCATAGTAACGTGTTGCAAGATCAACAGGCTCTCCAGCGTATCGAATTTGCTTAAATTCAACTCCTTTAACTACTCTGCCGTGGGGCACGTTTAAATCGCAGTCAAGACATGGTATAATCCGTTTTGCAAGCATTTTAGTCCTCTGAGAATTAATAAATAAATTCATGTAAATATCTGATTAAACTAAATTTACATTTGACTATTTATGATTGTTCTATTAATTTATATATTTTAATTAATTCTTAATAAACTGAATTTTTAGTTTTAAGGTATGGGATAATTTTATTTTGGCTTATTTTTTTTAATATTTATTAATTTTCTGTGGATTTTCCCTTGATTTGTAATACTTATTGATTAAATGCTAATATTTATATTGATTAAAATCTAATACAGTTAATAATGCTTTTAGGATGCATAGAATTGATAAAACCGTCAATTTTACTTGGATTTAAAAAAATGAGGTGTTTTTATGGGAAATTTAAACAAAAATGAATTTTTCATTGTTCCTTTTTCAGATGTAACTAATTTTCATGGACATGTATGTCCTGGAACAGCCATAGGATATCGCGCGGCTGAAATTGCTATTAAAGAACTTAGTTCATCCAGAGCTATCGACGAGGAATTCCTAGCAATTGTGGAAAACGATAGCTGTAGTGTAGACGCGATACAGGTCTTAACAGGCTGTACTATGGGTAAAGGTAATTTAATATTCAAGGATCATGGAAAACATGTTTACACTTTTGTAAACAGAAACACAGGGAATTCTTTGCGTATTTCACTAACTAAAAGCATAGATGAAATGGATCCAGAATTTTCAAAAATCAGGAATAACGCGTTTTCTGGATCAGGTAGTAAAGAAGCTAAAATGGAATTTGAAAATCGTAAGGATGAATTATCTCAAAATATTCTTGATGGACCTGCAAATAAGCTTTTCAAGATAGAAAAAGTTGAGATTGAAATTCCTGAAGAAGCTCGTATATTCCAATCGGTTAAATGTGCTAAATGTGGTGAACTGGTTGCAGAACATAGAGCACGGGTAGAAAATAATAACTTTGTATGCATACCCTGTTTTAATGACTATTCAAGAGCATGAACATTATTACAAAAATTTATATAAAGAAGGTTATAGTTAATAATGTAAACTTTTTTCGTTTTAATCAAATATTTTAATGGGCCTGTAGTCTAGTCAGGATATGACGTGGGACTTCGGATCCCAAGGTCGGGGGTTCAAATCCCTCCAGGTCCGCTCAACCTTTTTGGAAAAAGTCCTCAAACACAGGGTGTTTTTGGGCGCCAAAAATCTTGATTTTTGAGCGGTTGATCAAAAACAAAATAAGGTACTCTAAATCTCGCTGTCACTCGAACGGAAGAAATCCAAAAAGAATTCCAGTTCGCTTATAAAAGAGAACTAATAAATTGTTTATTTTAATTCATTAAATGACTTATATTAAGGGTCCTGACAGCTTACTCAACATTTAAAAAATTTTTATTTGATAATCATTAATTACTTCTCCTTTCCATCCAATAAAAATAAACATAAATTACTTTTCAAAAATTATCTGGAGGTTTAGTATGCCAGAAAATGAGCAATCAACCCAAACTATAAGACCTGAAGAAGCTCTTAAAATGATTGAAGAACACAATGATGATTCCAACCTTGTCATTCTAGACGTAAGGCCTAAAGAAGAATTTGAAGAAGAACATGTTCCTGGAGCAATAAATCTGGATTATGAGGGACATGAATTCAAAAAGAAGGTCGAAAATATAGATAAAGAGAAGGATTATATTATTTATTGTAGGAGCGGCATAAGAGGAGAATATTTCATGGGAATAATGAAAGAACTGGGCTTTCCGCATGTTTACAATATTTTGGGTGGATTTGTAGGCTGGAAGGTTAGTAAACTTCCTCTTACAAAATAAAACACCAAAAAGGTAGTATTCGATAATAATTGAAAAATAATTTTCCTGACTAAAACTATATCATAGTTTATTTTTCCTTTGGTTGGATAAGATTTTTGGAAGTACAAGAGTTGCTAAAACTATTAATATTACTCCTACGTGCTACTTAAAGGCAAAACGAACTTTGATATCAAAAGGATTATTAATAGAAGTGGTAAAACACCATATAATAACCATGATTTAAGTTTAAGAGGTTTAGGATGGGTATATTTATCATATTCTAGATTTTCGTCATATGAATCTTCTCCTTGCATAATTTTGTCGTATTTTATGTACATATTTCTTTTTTCAATTTTAGAGCTATTTTTATATTGATAAAATAACATTCCAATTACCAGTAGAACAATAAGAATTAAAAATGGATTAATTTTATGAAAAACTATTTGGAGATATATTGCTCCCAATATTGGAAACGCTGCTGCAATTATAAACAAAATTAATTGATATTTATGTAGCTGTGAGTTTTTCCAGTATTCGTCTCTTCCAGAAATATATGGTACTTTTCGAGGACTATCAGAAATATAGTTAGAATCTTTGGAATATTCGAGTTCTCCACCACATTCACAAGTATCAGAGAAATCTTATGGATGTTCTCCAGGCTGGAGTTCGTAATATCCGCCACATTTTTTTGCGAATAAGATAACCCATGATTCACCAACTATTTTTGAATCTTTAAATTATAAATTTCTATTTTTTGGTGGCCCTAATTTAACTTGTCCGGTTATTATGCCAATTATAAAAACTATAAAAACAAATCCCCCAATAATATATAATTGTGGTATATCAGAAGGAAGATATCTTATAAGTAAATAGGGTACTATAATAAAAAATAAGATAATTAGAGGTAGTCCCTTTAAAAGTCGTTTGTAATCAGGAGCTTTAGGCCCTATTTCTTCTTTATATTGGAGTTTCCCTCCGCATTGGCACTCATCAAAGTCTTCAGGATGTTCCCCAAGGTTGGAGTTCGTAATATCCCCCGCATTTTTCACAGATCAAATAACCCATACTTTCACAGCACTGATATGTTCTTTTGAAGATATATTATTAATTAGTGATTATAAATATTATTATATGGCAAATAAAATGGATCAATTTGAACGCCTTGAGGCCCGAAACCGCAAAGAATGGAGGCAGTGGCTCCATGAGAACCATCAAACTTCTCCGGGGATATGGCTCGTGTATTATAAGAAAAATTCTAAAAAAACAGGAATTTCTTATGATGAAGCTGTTGAAGAGGCTTTAAGCTTTGGATGGATAGATAGTAGGGTCAATGCTCTTGATGAAGAGCGTTACATGCAGATTTTCACTCCAAGAAAGCCAGGGAGCATCTGGTCAAAATTAAACAAACAGAGAGTGGAAAAAATCATTAAAGAAGGAATAATAACACCTGCAGGGCTTGAAAAGATAGAGGTAGCTAAAAAGGATGGTTCATATTATTTTCTGGACGATATAGATAATCTGGTAATTCCATTGGATTTAAAGGATGCGCTGGATTCTAACAAAGCAGCTAAAAAAAATTTTGAAGTTTTCACTGATTCAGTTAAAAAACAGATCCTTTACTGGATAAAAACTGCTAAACGTGATACTACAAGAGAAAATAGAATTAAAAAAGTGGTTTCACTTGCTGCAGAAAATAAAAGCCCTTGGGGCTAAAGTTTAATTTTAGGAACCAAATTGTCTTCAACTAGCCAGTCTTCTTCTACAGCAATAGCTTCTTTGAATTCCCTTGGAAGAAGCGTTTTGTAAAGCGGATTATTAAAGAGCATCTGTACATTCCCATCAAGGATATAGGTTGCGCAGAAATCATCTTCTGCCCTCATGCCCCGTCCATATGCCTGAATTAGAGTCATAATAGTTTTATAAGCATACCATTTAGGATCCATTCCTTTTCTTTTGTTTATCTGCTTGTCGCCCAGGTAAGGGAATGGTATTTTGTAAATTACCTGAAACTGGCATTTTTCGTAGGGCAGATCCACTCCTTCGCTCATTGATGGGCTTACAAGCACCATTGGTTTATCAGTTTTTTCAAACTGCATCAACTTAAATTCTCTGTTAAGTGGAGTATGGCCCATTAAACGATTAGTTTTCAAATTGCCCATGATGTATTTCTGACATTTGTAATTATGTGTGTGGATCAATCCTTTTTCACGTTTATGGTGATCAATTATCTTTTTTAAGATGGGAAGAGTTTTAGGGGCAGTATATTTAATTGAACGCTTAGACATATTCCCTACAGGTTTTATATAGACAGGGCGCCTTGAAGCAGGGAAATTACTCCTTACTTTAAGTGAATATACTTCATTGTAGTCAATCCCAAGCCATTTACAGAATAATCGATGATCAAGGATCGTTGCGCTCATCAAAAGGCAGATATCAGCGTGCTTAAACAGCATGTCCTTGGCATATGAATTAACTTTTAACGGCTTAAAGGATACCCCTCCAGGTGTGGGATCCACAACCCAGTTTTCTGGATTATCTTCTAAATTATTTAAAAGCTCCCCTAATCTGAATCTGGTGCTTAAAATTCTATCTGCTTTGTTTTTAGGCAGATTTTTGGTATTAATTTCTTTGTAGGCATTGTACAGAATCTCCACGAAGATTATCCATTCTTCTGGATCTTCATAACTCAGCATCTGTGGGGGTATGGTTTTTTTAATGTCTTTTTCAAGCCGTTTATTAAGTATATTGACTTCCATTCGATTCATGAGCTTATTTTCAATATTATGGGCTTCATCAAGCACCATGAAAGTCCTTTTTGGAAAATGACGCACATAGTTAAGTTCAAGGAGCGCATAATCATAATTCATGAGGGTTATATCGCTGTTTATGGCGTCAGCTTTCTGTTCCCAGTAATTACATTTATCAAGGGATTTGAAGTAGTAGGGAAACCCTCCACTATCCTCGAATGCAAAATGAGTTTGATCAGCTTCTTTTTTTGTAATTCCAAATTCACAGGAAAATTTTCGTGACTGTGGTGTTGTCTGACATACTCCTGTATCACAGCTCGCCTCTAAATTTGCAGATTTGCATGAGAAATTGCCCCGGCCCTTTACCAGGTTATAACAGAATTCATTGGCGTACTGTGACTGAAGCTGTTTTGTCATTGTAAGGATATATGCAGGCTCATAAATTCTTGCAAGGGTTGTTGCTATTGCTGATTTTCCAGTACCGGTTCCTGCTTCGAGTACTATGTATTTAAACCCATCGTCTACTGCATTTTTAATTTTTGATATTATTTCGAGCTGTCCTTCCCTCGGCTCTTTAAATGGGAAATTTTCAATTATAGAGCTGTCCATACGTGGATTCTCATCTTTAAGCTTTTTAATCAGGTCTTTTGAGATTCCTGTAGCTCTGTTATTATTTTTTCTGTTGTTTGATGAGCATATACATCGCTGTTTGATCATATTGCATTCACTGCAAAAAAAGCCATTATCCATAATCATTTATATTTATGATAATGCTATAAATAGATAAACTTGGAGAAAATTATATTCGTTATGTTGTTATTACTAAATTACTCAATTATAAAGTATTAAAATTAAAATATTTAAAATATTTGAGGTTTAATTTATGAAAAAAGGTAAGTTTACAGGAATTGGTGTGGGTCCGGGAGATCCCGATCTTCTAACAGTTAAGGCGGTTAAAGCTTTAAATAATATTGATGTGATATGTGCACCAAAATCTGCTCAATCAAAGCCAAGCCTGGCGTTATCAATCGTACAGAATGTTATAGATAGGCGAGATGATGATTATAGTATTTTAGAACCGCTTTTTCCAATGATAGAGGATAAAAATGAACTTCAGGAATACTGGAAAGAGGCTGCTGAACTGATAATCGAAAAATTGGATGCTGGATTGGATGTAGCTTTCATAACCCTTGGAGATCCTGCTGTCTACAGTACATTTTCATATGTCTTCAAACGGATAAATAATTTGGGCTATGAAACAGAAATAATACCTGGAATTACGTCGTTTACAGGATGTTCTGCAGCAGCGAAGATTTCTCTTGCTGAAAAAGACGAAATTATTGTTATAGTTCCTAAAGTTGATGAAAGACTGCCTCAGATTCTTGAACATGGGGATACTTTCGTGATAATGAAAACATCAAGGCATTCTGACAGGCTTAAAGAAATTATAAATGCTGATAAAAGGGATAAGGAGATAATATCGGTACAAAACTGTAGTATGGATGATGAAATTGTTAAAGACGGTTTTATTGAGGATAAAAAATATCTTTCTACCACCATTGTTAAATTTAAAAAGTAGAATATCTGATTATAATTTGTTAATGGCAAAACAGCAGTAGTTATCCCCCATTGCATAACATTTTGTCTCTTTTACAGTTTGTTCATCCTTAAAATGTGCTGAAAATAATGATTTTAGTATTCCTGCATCAAATGCACATGCTGGAGCTCCAAGAACGGGTAAACCGCGGCACTCATAACAATCATAAACGTTAATTATCAATGGATCAATGCTTTTTACATCTACACGACCTAAATGATGAGTTTCCCAGAATTCAGCAATGTTTTCGAGGAATTTGTTTATATCACTATTTTTAACTCTTTCATAAAGTGCATCGCCAACTTTAAGTCCTGCTTCATGAAGTATTGGATCAATGTTAATTCCCTGGCTCATTAAAGCTACCCTTATAGTTTTAAACATTAGACGGAAAAATTCAAATGGATCTCCGTCGCTGGAGATGTAGCTGGCAACATAACTTTCTATGTCCTCTTCTAAACGTTTGTCATGGGATAATTCCCCTAAATATTCTGAGTTTATGAAAAATATCTTTTTGCGGGCGTCTTCAGGGTCAGGTTTGGAGTCTATTATTCCTTCGTCAACAAGTTTCTTTAAATGTACGGATACTGTTGATTTGGCTTTGCCAGATAATGCCACTATGTGATCAAAGCTTAATTCATTCTTTCTGAGCATTGATAATATTTTAACTCTTACTGGGCTGTCAATAGCGTATACACCCTTTGATGTGGCGAATAATTCTATTTTTTTATCTTTTTTTGAGCTTTTTTCGCCCGAATTCATGATTTTTGCTCCATTTAAAAGTATTTTTTTGTTCGTATCCTATTGATTAATTATGATCATAGTAACTTATAAATACTATTGTTCGCATATAACAAAACATTCGAGTATACCCGAACAAAAATTTGAAATAAACGAACGAATATAAATAAATTAAGAAAAAAGTGGGTGATAATATGAGTGAAAAATTGGATATGTTCTGCTACCAGTGTTCTCAAACAGCAAGAGGAACTGGCTGTACAGTAAGAGGAGTATGTGGAAAGCAACCAACAGTTGCAAGACTTCAGGACAACCTTCTATTTGCAATTAAAGGTATATCTGCTTACCTTTACCATGCAAGAGAACTTGGATTCACTGATCCTGAAATAGACGGATTTTTGGAGAAGGGATTTTATTCAACACTTACCAATGTAAACCAGGATGCAGGGGAATTCGTTAAACTGGCTCTTGAAGCCGGTGAAATGAACATAAAAACCATGGAGCTTCTTAAAAAAGCCCATATAGAAACTTACGGGGAACCTGAACCGACACCTGTAGAAACTGGAACTAAAAAAGGTCATGGAATTGTTGCAACAGGACACAGCCTAAAAGCATTATATGAATTACTTAAACAAACTGAAGGAACAGGAATAAATGTTTATACCCATTCAGAGCTTCTTCCAGCCCACGGGTATCCTGAATTTAAAAAATTTGACCATCTTGTAGGTCAGCTTGGAGGACCATGGTTTGATCAAAGAACAACATTTTCAAAGTATCCTGTTGCTATTCTTGGAACATCAAATTGTGTTTTAATACCAACAGATGCTTACAAAGATAGGATATTTACTTCAGGAGTTGCGCAGCTACCTGGAGTGCAGCATATCGACAATTATGACTTTACACCAGTAATTGAGAAGGCAAAATCATTACCTGAACTTGAGGAGGAACCGGGAGAAAAAGTATTTACAACAGGATTTGGCGCATCAACAGTTCTATCACTTGCACCAAAAATAAAAGAACTTGTTGAAACTGGAAAAATAAGAAGATTCTTTGTGGTTGGCGGATGTGACTCACCATTACCTAAAACAAGCTATTACACGGAATTTGTTAAGAATTTACCTGAAGATACTGTTGTATTGACCCTTGCATGTGGTAAATACAGGTTCAACGATCTTGTGCTCGGTGACATTGAAGGAATTCCTCGTTTAATAGATTTAGGGCAATGTAACGATGCCATAGTGGGGGTAGACATTGTTTCAGCGTTATCAGAACTTTTTGGTCTTGAAATTAACGATCTTCCCCTAACGTTTGTTTTAAGCTGGATGGAGCAGAAAGCCGCCGCAATTCTCTGGAGTCTCCTTTCGCTTGGAATAAAAGGAATTTATCTTGGCCCTATTCTGCCTGCATGGGTAAATGAAGATATTTTAAATGTTCTGATTGAAAATTACGATATAAAAGTGATCGGAGATCCAGAAGAAGATATTAAAAATATTTTGGGCTAAAATTTAATTTCTTTTTTTCTAATTTATTTTTTTACAGATTTAACCGGATTATTTTTCATGATTTTGTTTAATAATTTATTTTAATCTAAATTACATCTTATATTGATATTTTTTAATTCTAATAGGTATTCTTAGAGTTTTATTAATTTTTTACACTTGAAATGATTGACGGAAATCTTTATATACAATTAGTTCGTATACTATAGTACATTCGTAGGTACACGAACAATAAAGAAATTGGAGGATATTATGAAAGCAGAAGCAGCAAAAATTGCAGACGGTGTTTACTGGGTAGGGGTTTTAGACCATGATATAAGGAAATATCACGGCTACACTTTAAATGGGACAACATACAATGCTTATTTAGTTTTTGGAGAAAAAACAGCTTTAATTGATAACACCTATCCTGGAACATCATCTCAGATGTGGGGAAGAATTGAAGATGCATTTAAAAAAGAGAATAGGGACTTTAAAATTGATTTTATTATCCAGAACCATGTGGAAAAAGACCACAGCGGAGCATTATCAGAAATACATAAAAAGTTCCCTGATGCACCAATTTACTGCACTGAAATAGCAGTTAAAGGGCTTAAAAGGCATTACCCTGCCCTTGAAGGTGTTGAATTTAAAACAGTTAAGACTGGAGATACCCTTAACCTTGGAGGAAAAACACTGGCCTTCCTTGAAGCATTTCTTTTACACTGGCCAGACAGCATGTTCACATTGCTGATAGAGGATGGTATTCTATTCCCAAATGATGCATTTGGTCAGCACTTGTGCTTTACAGGACGATATGATACAGATATTTCAGAAGTTGCATTAATGGAGGGTGCGAAGAAGTTTTATGCCAATCTAATAACTCCTTTATCTAAATTAGTGCTTAAAAAGTTCCAGGAAGTGGAAAACCTTGGATTACTGGATAAAATTAAGATGATAGCTCCTTCACACGGGCAAATATGGACAGATCCCATGAGAATAATAAGTGCATATTCCAATTGGGCAACAGGACATTGTGAGGATAAAGTAACAGTGATATATGATACTATGCACGGTTCAACTCAAAAACTTGCCCATGCACTTGCAGAAGGCATAATGAGTGAAGGAATGAATGTTAAAATATACTATTTACATGAGGACGAGCGTAGCGAAATCGTTAAGGACATTTTAGACAGTAAGGCAATAGCACTCGGCGTTCCAACCATAAATGATGAGCCATATCCAAGTGTGGGTGATTTAATATTTTATCTGCGCGGACTAAGATTTGATAGAACTGGATTCAAGCGTCCGGCAGTAACTTTTGGCTCAATGGGTGGAAGGGGAGGATCACCTAAAAAACTCGCTGAAGAACTTAATAAATGTGGATTTGAAGTTATAGACGATTATGAAATTGTTTTCCTACCAGACGCAGATGAATTAAATCAGTGTTATGAAATGGGTAGAAAATTAGCCCAGAAGGTAAAATAAATCAAATTAATGGAGGAAATAATATGGATTTAATAAATGAACATGAAATAGGAGTTTGTAAAGGAACAGACCTGGAAGAACTGGTTCAGGCTAACTTCAATGGCGAATGCCAGGAAGTAGGAATGTATCTGGCAATGGCCAGACTTGCACAAAGAGAAGGATTGCCAGAGGTTGCAGAAGTCTTAAAAACAATTGCCTGGGAAGAAGCAGAACATGCATCCCAATTTGCAGAAATGAATGAGGTCATAAAGCCAACCTTAAAAGAAAACCTTGAAATGATGCTTGAAGGCGAAACAATGGCTAATAACGAGAAAAAAGCTGCAGCCAAAAAAGCAAAAGAATGTGATATTGACCCTGCCCATGATTTCTTTGATGAAAGTTCAAGGGATGAAGCAAGACACGCCAGGATGTTAAAAGGAATTTTAGAAAGATACTTTTAAGATGTATAAAACCTACCGCCTCCAATATACATCTTAATTTTATTTTTTAAAACATTTGGCTTTGAATTATTGAAAATATGATATTTTTAAGGAAAAGCCGTTTTTTTCCTTTCAAAAAAAAACCTATGCCCTCTAGGAGGATATTTTTATCCTCCTTTATTATTTTTATTTAAATTGCTCAACTTATCGCAGGCATCTTCTGCAGCCAGAATAATAGGATCTATCACCATGGAAACTGGTGGAGCATAAGAAAACTCCATATTTGCCAGTTCTGAGCATGTCATTCCTTTTGCAATGACCAGTGACATGGTATCTATTCTTTCAGCCACCCTTTCTTCTGCAATTATCTGACAGCCGATAATTACTCCTTTAAGATTGCATATCATTTTTACGTCAATTCTTTTTGCCCCCGGATAATATCTGGCTTTGGTAAGGGCCCTGCTCTTCCCGGCTATTACGTCTATTCCATTGTTTAATGCCACTGCATTTGTTAGACCCACTGCTCCAAATTCAAGATCCCCCACTTTGGATACCATGGAGTTTAAAACGGGCTTAAATTCTGCTTTAATACCTGCAATATTTTTTGCAGCAATTTTACCCTGCCTTACAGCTGCAGTTCCCAGCGGAGATTGAGTATTATGCCCGGTTATGGCGTCATACACTTCTACACAGTCTCCAACAGCATAGATGTTTGGTATTGAGGTTTGCATTTTTTCATTGACCTGTATAGCCCACCTACCAAGGTTACATCCGGCCATTTTTGCCAGCTTTGTTTCTGGCCTTACTCCTGTGGCCATTATAACCATATCGGCGCCTATAGT
This sequence comes from Methanobacterium sp., assembly GCA_030017655.1. Lineage (NCBI taxonomy): Archaea > Methanobacteriati > Methanobacteriota > Methanobacteria > Methanobacteriales > Methanobacteriaceae > Methanobacterium > Methanobacterium sp. The sequence goes on from JASEIM010000015.1 coordinate 47,478, forward strand.
TTTATCTTCCAGGACAACTCCGTTTACATGGGTTTCGCCGACAATTTTATCCATAGATTTCCCAAGAATAACGTTTATTCCTTTTTTTTCAATGTATTTTTGGACCAGGGCGGCCATATCAGGATCAAGAGATCTGGGGACAACTTGAGGAATCATTTCTATTATGGTGACATCCAGACCCATATTCAGAAGTCCATAAGCAATTTCCAGTCCAATTAACCCGGCACCTATGATTACTGCTTTTTTGCTTTTTTCAGCGTATTCTTTGATTTTTAAGCCATCTTTAATGGTTCTGATCTTAAAGACACCTTCAAGATCGGATCCTTCCACTGGGGGAATAAATGGAGCTCCTCCAGTTGCTATCACCAGATAATCATAGGATAACTCTTCTTCTGGTTCATCTATTTTGTCTATCAAGCTATATTTAATTTTGTTAGCAATGCTTGATACTTCCAGAACTTCTGCACGGGTTATAACTTTTATATCTTTTTCCAGATAATCTTCTGGCTCGTGCATTATAATATCTTCAAAACAATCCACTTCACCACACAAAACATAGGGTATTGCGCAGGGAGAGTATGCAATATGTTCATCTCGAGTTATAACTGTAATTTCCGCGTCTTTATCGTATTTTCTTATATTAGAGGCTGTGGTAAGCCCACCGGCACCTCCTCCTATTATAACAACTCTCATTTTATATTTTTCTCCATTGGATAAACCTATAGTTTTTATTTTTTAAAATTATGAATCATCAAATCATTTATATATTACTTCCAACTTCAATAATATATCGATATATTTGGATGTATAGAATTATACTTAAACTTTAAAGGTGCAGATAATGAACGAAAAAGAAATTAAAAAGTTTGTAAAGGGAAGATACTCAAAAATAGCATCTAAAAATGAAGAATCATGTTGTTCATGCTCTTGTGGCCCGAATCTAGTGATTGAACAGGCTAAATCAGCGGGTTATACAATGGAAGATCTAAGAAGTATACCAGAGGATGCAGTTTTTGGATTGGGCTGCGGAAATCCTACTGCGCTTGCAGAACTTAAAGAAGGAGAAATAGTATTGGATCTTGGATCAGGTGGGGGGATAGATGTTTTTCTGGCGGCAAATAAAGTTGGAAAAACTGGGAAAGTTATTGGAGTAGATATGACTGATGAAATGGTTGAAACCGCCACAAAGAATGCTAAAGAGGGTAAATATGAAAATGTAGAGTTTAAACTGGGTGAAATAGAGAATTTACCAATTGATGATAATTCAATTGATGTCATAATAAGCAACTGCGTCATCAATTTAACGCCTGATAAGTTATCCGCATATAAAGAAGCCTTCAGAGTTTTAAAGCCTGGGGGACGAATTTTAGTATCTGATATTGTAACTGAAGGAGAACTTCCAGAAGAGATTAGGCGCAGCTTTCAGGCATGGTCAGAATGTGTTGCAGGGGCACTTGAAAAACAGGAATATTTAGATACAATTAAAAAAGCAGGATTTGATGATGTAAAAATTGTTGAACAACATTATTTTACTGAACCAGGTATGGACGAGCGATTAATAGGTAAAATAACCAGTGTTCAAGTTAAAGCCAGTAAATAAGGAGGTAAATCTTATGGAAAATAATAAAAAAGGATGCTGTGAAGAAACAAAATACAGAGAAGAACCAGTTAAAGATAATTCAAACATTAAGGAAGATGAATGTGGATGTGAAGAAGAAGCACTTGCTAAGCCAGAAAATGAACCTTGTTGTGGATCTGATGATACAAGAGATAACGTAGAAGAAGAAGCTACTGGATGTGGTTGTGGTTGCGGAGCTTCAGAGTACGTGGATGTGGATCAATCGACTATAGCTAATCCAGATAGGCCGAAATTCATAGTTGATGATGATTTCCTCGAGGAATTTGAGAAATATGCTCATTCAATAGGTATTAAAGCTATAGGATACACGCAGGTCACTCCCGATGTACTGATTGCGGACAAATTTATTCAATATCCAAATACCATCGTACTTACCATGGAAATGGGTAAAGAACTCATTGAAGCTGCTCCTGGTCAAGAAACATTAGAAATGAATAATGCAGCCTATAAACAGTTAGGTAATTTGACTTACAAACTCTCTGATTATCTTAGAGAAAAGGGTTATGCAACAGAGGTAGCTCATCCATTTGGAAGTTTGGTAAACTTCACTCCACTCGCACAAAAAGCAGGAATGGGTTATATCGGGAAAAATGGTCTTCTAATAACACCAGAATCTGGTCCAGGACAGAAAATTTCAGCAATATTTGTCAG
>JASEIM010000016.1 GCA_030017655.1 Methanobacterium sp.
AATAAAAAGAATTGATTGAGATATGTAAATCTACATTATCTCAGATATAAGTTCTGCATTCAAAATAGAAGCGCCTGCTGCACCCCTTATTGTATTATGCCCAACTAAAACATACCTAAGACTTTTATCAAATGCAGCATCCTTTCTGATTCTTCCAACAGTGACCGCCATTCCATTATCTGTATTTCTATCCATTCTTGGCTGCGGCCTGTTTTCTTCTTCCCTGATTACAACAGGATTTTTTGGAGCTGAATACAGATCGAGTTTCTGTGGAAGACCTTTAAATCCATTGAGAGATTTTTTAATATCATCTATTTCAAATTCATCCTCAAATTCAATGAAAACAGCCTCTGTATGACCATCTACAACCGCAACCCTATGACATGAAGCGCTTACTCCAAAATTTGCTGGAGTAACTTTTTCACCATCAAAATCACCGAGTAAATGAAGGGTTTCAGTTTCCATTTTCTCTTCTTCCCCTCCAATAAACGGGACAAGATTATCTACAATTGCCATTGAAGGAACACCATTATATCCTGCACCTGAAACGGCCTGCATAGTTGAAACATAAACTCTTTTTATATCATACTGGTCATAAAGAGGTTTTAAAGTAATTGTAAGCGCTATAGTAGAACAATTAGGATTTGTAACTACAAAACCATCCCATCCCCTGTTTTTCTGCTGAAGTTCAATCATGTCCAGATGTTCAGGATTTACTTCCGGTATTACCAGAGGTACATCTGGCTCCATCCTCATTGCACTTGCATTTGACGCTACAATGCATGATCTGGCAAACTTGGGCTCTACAACCGCTGCAGTATCTGCCGGAAGTGCAGAAAATACTATATCTACATCTTTAGCTTCCTTTGGATCTGTATCTACCACAGTTATGTCCTTTACACTTTCCGGTATTTTACTATCAAGATACCATGTTGCTGCGTCTTCATATCTTTTTCCTGCTGATCTTGCAGATGCTGTGAGTGCAGTGATTTCAAACTTTGGATGATCCGCCAATAGTTCGATGAATCTCTGCCCAACCATTCCAGTTGCTCCGAGAATACCTACGTTTACCATATAAAATCACCTATAATCATATTTAGGAAGTTGATATTATAAATCTATTCCCCTAACAATTTTATTTTTCCATCATATTTTTGAAGTCCTAACCTTAATTCACCATCATAAACTTTTGTATATCCATTTATTATCTCAAACATGATACCTACTTTTATTTTTTCTTTAGGAACTACATTGTCCCAGAGTTCTAAAACAATATCTCCAGTATTGTCTCTAATTTTTACAAGAGTAAGTATTTTAGTGCCATGTTTATATTCCAGCTCAATTATGTCTTCAATTTTTACTATTTCTCCTTTTATTTTAATCTGACTTAAGCCGCTTTTTAAACTTTTTATATTAACAAATCGGTTTATCGGTGAAAATCCTTTAATGGTGAATTCCCTGAATCCTTCTATTTTACCAACCTTTCCAGAAATTTCAACTTCTTCCCCAATTTTAGAGGTTTTAAGTCTCTCATTAGTACCTATAAATTTTATAGCTATGTCCTTTCTTTTTTTACCCAGTACATACGCTTTATTATTATCCAAATATCCTAAAATTCCATTGAACTTTACAATCCCATCATCTGAAATGCTGAACTTTTCTTCTTCCATGATTTTGTTAAAATCCTTCCGGTGTCTCTGAAATATCCCTGATAGATGATAGGACTTACAGGATAATACGTATTCATCATCAACATATTCTTTTGAAGTATTATGACTCCATAACCTTAAAAAAAATCCAACAGCACCTTTTACCGCATTATTATCTTTTGTGTAAAGATTTGCTTCAATTTGAGGCTTTCCTTCATAATCTCTGGTCGATCCAAGTCCACTGCCAGTTAGATTAGAAGAACCTACAATCATTTCCTTGTCATCGACTATTATCATCTTCGCATGGATGCTGTTATTATATTTTATGGATATATTTTCTCCAAAAATATTTTTCCACCGTTCCACATCATCCAGTTGATGTAATCTTCGAACCACATCCTCTTTTTCAAGTTTAGTAATTAAATATACTTCTAAATCTTCATTTTTAGATAATGCATTTTCAAAAGGAATAACAAATTCTTCTCCAAGTGTGATCCATGGATATATAATATAAATATGGTTTTTTGCCCTGCTTATCATATCATGGATTTTTCTTAAAGCACTTCTATCTTCCCTCAGGAAAGTAGGAACAAATTCCGTTGTTGATTCGTGTTTCTTAAAAAGCATCTATCCGCCTCAAAAAAATAAAAATAATCGTTACAATGGTTTATAATTATTATATACCCAAAACGTCTGCCATGCCACTTATCTTACCTTCTGGTGCTCCCACAACATACCTGACAGCTTTAATTACCCCATTAACAAATGCCTGTCTGCTGTGAGCCCTGTGAACTATTTCAATCCTTTCTCCATCTCCGGCAAAAAGCACTGTGTGGTCTCCTACTATGTCTCCTCCACGAACAGCATGCATCCCAATTTCTTCTTTGGTACGTGCGCCTACCATTCCCTGTCTTCCATAAACACACACTTCATCTTTATTTCTTCCAAGTTCATCAGCTATAATTTCAAAAGCCTTAACAGCAGTTCCTGAAGGTGCATCAGCCTTATGCTTATGATGAGCTTCAATTATCTCAATATCATAATCATTTAAAATACTTGCAAGGTCCTTTAAAACTTTAAAGAAGACATTTACTCCAACTGCCATGTTAGGGGCTATAACTGCCCTGATTTTATTGGTTTCAATGGATTTTCTGATCTCAGCCATTTGTTCATCTGAAAATCCAGTGGTTCCAACAACCAGATCAACACCACACTCGGCTGAGGTTTTAATTGTTTTGACTGCAGCATCAGCTATTGTGAAATCAACAAGAACATCAGGTTTCTTTTCCTTTAAAACTTCTGAAAGATTTTGAGCACCATTAACAGCAACATCCATTTTTCCAACACCTATTACTTCACCTACATCTTTTCCCTCTAAAGGAGTATTTGGTGCTTCTATTGCTGCTATTACTCTCATATCATCCTGTTCTAGTATGGTTTTAATAATTTTTGAACCCATTCTTCCACATGCGCCTGTTACAGCCACTCCAATCATTTTATCAGTCTCCAATAAATTTAAAATAAATAAAAAAAATTTTTTATTGCTTGAATCAAATTAAATCAAGCTGTTCAAGCACTTCTTTTAATTTAGCTTTATTTTCATCTTTAAGAGGTGCAAGAGGCATTCTGACAGGACCTGCTGGCCTTCCCATTATATTTAAAGCTGTCTTTGCTGGAACGGGATTTGTCTCAATAAATAATACTTTCATAAGATCATATAGCTCGTAGTGTGCTTTACTAGCTGCTTCAAAGTCACCAGCCAATGCATAATTAACCATTTGACTCATACGAGCTGGATCGACATTTCCCACAACACTGATAACACCTTTTGCTCCCATTGCAATCATAGGGAGTGTAAGGTCATCATTTCCTGACAAAACCATGAATTTATCAGCTTTACCAATTTCATCAATTTTTTTAATTATTTTAGACACTTTATCCAGGTCTGGATTTGCTTCTTTTATAGCAACAACATTATCAAATTGTGCCACTTTTCCAATAGTATCGACGTCTATATCCGTACCTGTTCTTGAGGGTACATTGTAAACTATTATTGGAATATCAGTAGAATCATTCATCAATTTATAGTGCTCATAAAGACCATGAGGTTGCGGCTTATTATAATAAGGTGTTATAACTAACGCAGCGTCTGCTCCTGTATCTTCTGCATGTTTTACAAGTCCAAGAGCCTCCTTAGATGAATTACTTCCAGCACCAGCAATAGTTGTAACTCTACCATTTACCTCATCAATTAGAATATCAACTAGCTTACGGTGCTCATCATGAGATACTGTAGCAGATTCTCCTGTAGTTCCAGCTGCTAATATCCCATCAACGCCCTTTTCAATTAAGTAATTTATATTTTCACGAATTCCATCCTCATCTATTTCATCATCTTCTGTGTATGGCGTTACCATAGCTACGGTTGTACCTTCCAACTTCATTTTAAGACACCTTTTACAAGTTCATAAGCCTTTCTGCCGTCATTCCAATCTACGAAAATGACAACAGAAGTTTGACTTGAAGAAATTTCAACAATATTAATCTTATTTTTCTGTAAAGGTTCAGTAATTTCTGCGATTACCCCAGGAGTGTCTATAAAATCCTGGCTTGAAACACTAATCATTGCTATTTCCCTTCCAAGGGAAAGAGAACTTAATTCATCAGTTTCAACAACAACATCATGAAGAACTTCATGAGCATGTTCTGATTCTGCTTTATTTATGAACACTGTTATTGAATTCTGTCCTGTAGATATTCCATAAATGTTAATTTTATGTTCTGCAAGTGTATCTGTGATCTTTGCTAAAATCCCGGTTTTAGTAAGGATTTCTTCCCCAACAACAGCAATAACTGAAATTGGTTCACTATTTAATGTTGCACTTTTAAGCAAATTATTACCATTAGAAGGTCCAATTATCTCGGTTCCCGGAGCAGATAAATCTCCATGTTCATAACCGATTATTTTAGCATCTATTTTCGGATCTTTATATTTTAAAGCATGAGGATGTAAAACTTGTGCTCCATGAGTAGCAAGATCTCTCATTTCCTCAACAGATATCTTATCAAGCTTTCTAGCTGTAAGAAGTTTATTTGGATCAGTTGACATCACTCCATCAACATCAGTCACAATAATGACTTCTTCAGCATTGAGGCAATGTCCAAGCAGAAATGCTGTTATATCGCTTCCTCCCCGACCTAAAGTTGTTATATTTCCTGATTCATCTTTTCCAAGGAAACCACAGACTATAGGAATTATACCTTCATCTACCATCTTTTTGATTTCACTTGATTTTTTCTCTGTTGCTTTAAAGTCAATTTTTGCACTTAAAAAGTTGTTATCTGTACTTATGGGCCAAGTATCTTTATAAGGATCTACATATTCAGATTTAACACCTAACGATTCCACTGTAGCTGAAAATATTCTTACACTGGTCATTTCACCCATTGAAAAGACTTCTGCAAGTTGTTTATCTGTTATAGATTTACCCATAGCGTCATCTACAACCTTCAAAAACTCATCGGTCGTTTTATTAATTGCAGATACAACCACTACTACTTTTTTACCTTGCATATATTCATTTACAACAGATTGCGCTGCTTTCTTAATCCTTTCTCCATTTCCTATAGATGTTCCTCCGAACTTGGCCACTATAATTCCCATTAAATGTCACACCCACAGTCATTGCGATTCTTGTCTAACCAATCTGGTTATGTATCCTGCAATTTTGTTTCTAAGATGTTTAGTACTGACTGTTGAATATTCTTCCACTAATTTCTTATTCTCATCAAAGTCAGTTGTGAATTTACCTTCGTAATTTTCTATTAATTCTTTTGCAGTTCTTTTAACAAATGATGTTCTTATGTTACCCATTGGTATTCCTCCTGAGTATTTCTTCCTGTTCTTTTTTACTTAAATCAGTTAAAATTTTCATGATTTTTTTAACGCAGCTTTCATCTAATTTATTTTGTTCTGCTATTTTTTTTGTTTTATCTTGAATATAATCTTCTCTCTTTTTATCTTCTATTTCCATACCTAAAACAATCTTAGCATTGACAATATCTCCTGCAAGAGATGTTCTTTTTGCTATTAGATTTATGATTTCTTCATCTATTTTGTCTATTTTATCTCTAGACCCTTGAAGAATTCTTAAAGCTTCAGCCCTATCCACAATTCATCACCTTTAAAGATGACCTAAATAGCCTTAATTACAGTACCTGCATTATCAACTTTAGTACGAATAATATTTCCCTGATATGATTTCCATGCATCCAAAACATTATCAAAGTTTTTATTATCAACTACAGCCACAAATGAAGGTCCTGTTCCAGACAATCCAGATGCAATTGCACCGGCATTTAACGCATCAAGGGCAATATTAGGATTAAATTCAAGCGCTGCACAATATAAAAGCCCATTTAAAGTTAGAGCTTTATAAATATCTCCATTTAACGCAAGATCAAATGCGAACTTAACATAAGGAGCAAGAAGTTTCATTCTTCCAACATCTGATTGTGCAGTTAGTGATTTTTTATTAGGTATATATATTAATATGTTTTGCTCTTCCATGTTCTCTTTTTTTAAAATTTTTCTTTTCATATTGTCAGTAACTGTTAAGCCACCATAGAATGATGCACTGGCATCATCAAATGCACCCGTAATAGTAACTCCTGCCTCCAGTGAAGAGTCTATAGCCATATTTAGTATTTTAGAATCATTTAAATGGAAATTAGCACCATATTCTTCAGATAAAGCCAAAACTGTTGCCATTGTAACTGCATTTGAAGTTGCACTGCTGCTGGAAAGACCTGATGCCACCGGAATATCCGAATAAGTCTTAACCCTAACACCAGTATCAATATCAAAACTCTTAAGCACATTCCTGACGCATATTTCCATTAAACTTGTATCAACTTCTTTATCCGATTCACATTTTATTTTTGATGCCTTTAATTCCACTTCTGCTGTAAGATATAATTCAATGCCGAATGCTGCGCCGTAACCTGTAGCTATAGCATTAATTACAGTTGCAGAACCTGGTGATTTAACAATAGTCTTCAATTTACCACCTTTTTGGTGTTATAAATAATCAGTTCGATAGGAAATTAATAATTATCTTTTTATATCATTTAAATATTTATATACATTAAACCCGAAATGCAAAATCAATAAAAATGGTGCGAAAACTCAATGTATATATAACTATCTGAGAATTATATAAATTAATATAATGTCGATTAAAAGTGATAAAATGGATAAAAATACTAAAATACTATTAGGATTAGGTATTTCTGGAATTTTCCTTTTATTTATTCTTTTAATAGGAGCAATAATCCTTATTGCACCTACAATAGTAGATAAAGTAGCAGTTATACCAATCCAAGGTGAAATTGCATATGGATCATCCAATATATTTGGAGGGAATGTAGCTAATCCTGAAGTTATAAAAGATCTTATTAAGCAAGCTGAAGAGGATGATTCTGTAGGAGCAATCCTATTAGATATTAACAGCCCAGGAGGAACACCTGTTGCAAGCGAAGAAATTATGGATGCTGTTAAAAACTGTAAAAAGCCTGTAGTTGCATGGATAAGCGATACTGGTGCGTCAGGGGCATATCTTGCTGCTTCCCCTGCAGATAAAATCATTGCGGGTCCTTCATCACTTGTGGGAAGTATAGGAGTGATATTAGACATAACCGATCTTTCAGAACTCTATCAAAAGATTGGAGTGGATAAATATGCGATTAAAGGTGGGGAATACAAAGACATCGGGGCTGACTACAGAAAAATGACTGCTGAAGAGAAAAAAATGCTGCAAAATATGGTGAATGAAAACTATGACCATTTCATTGCATTAGTTGCAGAAAACAGGCATTTAGATAAGAAATATGTTAAAGGTATTGCAGAAGGACAGATATATACTGGAAACCAGGCTAAAAACCTTAAATTAATTGATGGTGTGGGAAGTAAAGAACAGGCCATTGATACTGCTGCAAAAATGGGAGGAATAGAAGGAGAATATGAAATTATCACAATGACCCCTCCAGAATCATTAGAAGACATTTTAAGTAATTTCTCCTCTAAAATTGGATATTCAATTGGAAAGGGAATTGGAAGTTTATTAGAGGAAGATACGATTAAAAATATTTTATATTAAAAACGCTGGCAATAAGTTTAAATCCTAAAAAAATTAAATATGTATTTTATTGAAACAGAAAATGAATGAATCTGAATTAAATTTAGCATATTCAAACGGAGGTTAAATAATGACTGTTAAAATTGAAGTATTTACATCTCCTTCATGTCCATATTGTCCTATGGCCATAGAAGTTGTTGATGCAGTTAAAAAAGAAATGCAAGATGCTATTGAAGTTGAAAAGATTGATATAATGAAAGACCGCGAAAAAGCAATAGAATATGGATTAATGGCAGTTCCAGCAGTGGCCATAAATGGTGTAGTTAAATTTGTAGGCGCTCCTGAAAAAGAAGATCTTAAAAACGCCATACAAGAAGAGATGCAACAAGCGAGTTAATCAGAGAGATGGAAAATAACAGTGCTCCTCTTAATAAAGAGTTTAAATATAAAAAAACAGTTACTAATAAAAATTTTCCTTTTGGCATTACTACAGGAAGCGCGGCAGCCGCAGCTGCTCTTGCAGCCTTCCTTTCCATTAAAAATAACGTGAAATATGTGAATATAAAAGCTCCTGTTGGAACGCTTGAAATTCATGTAGATTACGCGAAAAAAATAAATTCTAATTCTGGAAGGGCTTGTATAATAAAAATGCCCTATAATGACCCTGATGTCACAAAAAACCTTCAGATATGTGCTGAGGTCAGTTTAAGAGAAGATGGTCAAATTAAGATTAAGGGTGGAAAAGGTGTTGGAAAAGTAACAAAGCCTGGATTGCAAGTTCCAATTGGAAAACATGCTATAAACCCTGTTCCAATGCAAATGATACATGATAACATTAGGGAAGTTCTTCCTGAAGGCATTGGGGCTAATATAACGATCTATGTACCTAATGGTGAGAAAATATCTCGAAAAACCATGAATGAACGATTAGGTATAAAAGGAGGGATTTCTATTCTTGGAACAACTGGTATCGCTCGTCCAATGTCTTCTAAAGCATACATGGAATCACTGGTTTGTCAAATTGATGTGGCAATGGCCGAAGGGTTTAAAGATCTTATTTTTGTTCCAGGTAATATTGGAGAAAGACTTGCAATTGATACTTTAAATGCTCTTCAAGACCAGATAATTCAAATGGGGAATTTTGTAGGTTTTATGCTGGATAAAGCTGCCCAAAAAGGCGTGGAAAAGATTACTCTATTTGGACATGCAGGTAAACTTATAAAGATTGCTGCAGGTATATTCAATACAAAAAATAGTGTTGCCGACGGAAGACGTGAAATAATTGCTGCATATTCAGGCATTTTAGGTGCAGATAAAGATTTAATTTCAGAAATTTTTAAATCTAAAACCACTGAAGATATGATAGCTATTTTAGATAGGGAAAATCTCACCCATGATGTTTTTAATGCAATAGGAACAACTATAAAAGAGAAGTGCCAGGATAAATATAAAATGGATTTTGATGTTTTTATTGTAAAAATGGATGGCACTATTTTGAATAAGAAAAAATAAAAATTATATGGTGAAAATAGATGAACATATGCATGGTAGGATATTTTCCACCCCATTTAGGAGGAATTTCATCATATACATATCTTTTATCAAAGGAACTGGTTAAACGCGGTGATAAAGTTTTTGTATTAACATATCCACATGAAAACATAAGAAATATTGAAGAAATCAACGTCTATACTGCCTCAACTTTAAACATAAAGGGACTTAGAGGATTTATATTTTTTTTATCAGCAACCGTTAAATTAATGAGCATTATAAGGAAAAAAAAAATTGATCTTGTGCATGCTCACTATATTATGCCTCCCGGACTTATAGCTGTTATCTGTGGCATGATTTTGGGAGTTAAAACCGCAGTTACAATTCATGGGTCTGATATATTCGTTTTAGCCCGTAAGCCACTTATTAAAAGTGTGATTAAATATGTTTTAAATAAATCTGATTTTGTTTTTGTTGTTAGTAATTCAATAAAAGATAAAGTCTTAAAATTAGACATAAAAGATATTGAAAATAAGCTTAAAGTAACCTATAATGCTGTTGACATTCAAAAATTCAGACCAGACCAGGAAAGTAATTTTAAGGAAGAAATGAAAATTGATCCCCTAAAGCCAGTGATACTCTTTATTGGGAATTTAGTATGGCAAAAAGGTGTTGAATACCTTATAAGAGCAAAAGAATTCCTTAATGAAGATGCAGAAATTGTTATTGTTGGTGATGGGCCCTTATTTAGTGAACTTAAAGGCATCGTGGAATTTGAAAATATTAAAGGAATTAAATTCACCGGAGCAAGGAACGATATCGAGAAAATAATGTCTTCAGCCGATATTTTTGTCTTACCCTCTTTATCTGAAGGGCGCCCTACCGTAATTCTTGAAGCTATGGCTTCAGGCAAGCCAGTTATAGCAACAAATGTTGGTGGAATACCTGAAATAGTAAATGACCAGATAGGAATACTTATTAGTCCTGAAGACTCTGTAGGACTTGCAGAAGCAATAAATAATCTACTGGAAGATAAAGAATTAATGGAGAAAATGGGGAAAAATGCAAGGGAACAATCAATGCAGTACGCATCAATAGAAGTTCCATACTAATAACCAAAGTTTTATGTCCATATCACTATTTTAATTAACGGAGTTGTGTTTAATGGAAGAAAAAGAATTTACGCACCTTTCCAAAAAAGGTGTCCACATGGTAGAAGTGTCAGATAAACCTGTTGTAAAAAGAACCGCTATTTCACGAGGTAAAATACATTTAAATAAAGAAACAATAGATTTAATAGAAAAACAGGAGATCAAAAAGGGTAATGTGCTTACAACAGCTCAAATCGCTGCTATTAGCGCAGTTAAATCAACACATCATCTTATCCCCCTATGTCATTCCCTTAAAATAACAGGCGTTGATGTAGCTTTTAATGTAGGAAAAGAAAATATAGAAGTAGAAGTAAGTGTAACAACGCTTGGAAAAACGGGGGTTGAAATGGAAGCTCTTACAGGGACAAGTATAGCTCTTTTAACAATTTGGGACATGGTAAAAAGCGTTGAAAAGGATGAAAATGGGCAATATCCTGATACAAGGATATCAGATATAGTTGTTGTCAAAAAAGAGAAGAAATAATGTTTTTTAGTATTCTATTTTTAAATTAAGTTCCTTTTATTGCTCCACCAATTGCTCCACCAATTCCCATGAGAATTAAAGATTGTATAATTGATAGAATTACGAGAACTATTCCTGTTGCCAGCCCTGCTAAAAATCCTGCAGCACCTGCGAATAATGTTCCCAAAATCACAGCCAGTATAGCAAGGACAATTCCACCAAAAGCACCAGCTATGGCCGCATTCCAGGCTCCATTCAGGGCGCCATCACCAACCATCAGCCCCACAATCAACCCTGCTATGAATAATCCGAGATAAACTCCCCAATCACCCAATAAACCAAATAACCATGACAATACTATGGACAAAATAAATCCTATTACTACTGCTCCCCAATTTACCATTAAGATACCTCCTTAATATAATAATATTATTATTTATTATTTTATATATTTTTCCTTTTTAGATGAGACTATTTTTTAAATTAAAGCCATGATCACAATATTTGATTGATAAAATATGTAATATATTTAGTAAAAAATTTATTACTTAATGATTATATTAATTAAAATGAATAAACTTTCAAATGATACAGGAAAATCAGTTGGCATCATAGCCATAATATTTGGCGTGTTTGTTATCTCACTTCTATTTATTAATCTATTTTTATTAAATCAAATTTTAGGGATTGGAATATTATTTACGGGGATATGGTTGTTAATATCAAGTATTGACGCCTATAAATATAGTAAAAGTGAAAGTATAGTTTATTTAATACTTTCAATTATATCAATTGTAACAGGATTAGGATTATATTTAAATTTAACTTCTTACTGGCTATATGGAAGTAGATGGATTTATTTAACAGGTTTAATAATATTGATAACAAGCATAATAGCTTTTTTAGGGCCAAGTAAAATAGAAAAAGCAGCAGGAATTATGGGGGTGATACTAGGAATTCTATTTCTTTCATTATACTTGTACGCTGCAAATCTTTATGTTTTAGTTATTATTACAGGTATTTGGCTAATTATAATTGGGATAATTCAATTCGTGATTACATCTGATGAAACATGGTAGTACATTAAAATTTAAATTAAAAAATCAATATCTCTACTAAAATCTCATTATTTTCATTAATAACCTAAATTTTAAAGAATTTTGAACTTTAAAGGTTATTCTATTGAAATATTTTCATTGATTAGAATAGTATAAAAACCATAATGAACTATTTAAGTTCATGGAAACAGTAAATTCGCAGGTCAAAGATATAATCAGTGATTGCTATCCTACGATTAAAGAGCTAAATCCAGCGCAAAAAGCTGTTTTAGATTCAGGTTTACTTAAAGATAATTCTAATTACATTATTGCAATACCAACAGCAAGTGGAAAAACCCTTCTTGGATTGATTGCTGCATTAAACACCATTTTAAAAGGTGGAAAAGTTGTATATGCCGCACCTCTTATTTCAATACAGAATGAAAAGCTTTCAGAATTTAAAGAGCTTGAAAAATTTGGAATAAGTGTAGGTAAGCATCCTAAAACCTCAGATCTTTCAGTTATGGTTTTCGAATCATTTGATGCCCTTACACGCTTTTCATGGAATTCGCTTCGAGAAATAGATCTTCTAATAATCGATGAATTTCACATGATTGGTGAATACTCAAGAGGTCCAACAATAGAGTGCGCAATAACACGTGCAAGAATTATAAACCCTGCTATAAGAATTATTGCACTTTCAGCAACATTAAAGAATATGTATGAACTTTCAAGCTGGTTAAATGCAGAAGTTGTGGAACATGATTACAGACCTGTACCATTATACAAAGATGTTCTTATAACTGAGGAATATGAATTAAAAAATAAAAATGATATGGTACTGCGTGTTTTAAATGAATCAATTGAAGATTCCTCCCAGATACTTGTTTTCGTATCAACAAGAAGGTTTACCGAATCTCTCGCCAATTATATTTCCGGAAAAGTAAAAAAAAATATTCCGAGGGATAAAAAACTTAAATTTAGGGAAGTTGCCCGTAAAATTCTTGAAGTACCTGAAAGGAGAGGGTCACGCCCAACATCTATATGCCTTAAACTTGCAGAATGTGTTGAAAACGGAATTGCATTTCACCACGCTGGCCTTTTTGACAAACAACGCCAGATAATAGAAAATGAATTCCGTGCAGGAAACCTTTACATGATAACAGCCACACCAAGCCTGATGTATGGAGTAAATTTACCATCAAAAAATGTTATTATAAGAGATTACACCCGCTGGACATCTCGAGGTCCTCAAAGCATTCCAGTATTTGATTACGAGCAAATGTCAGGACGTGCAGGTCGGCCAGGTTACGATACTGAGGGACACTCATATTTAATTGCTAAAAGTCTTGATGAAGCTTATAACCTGAAAGATCATTACGTATACGGAGAAATAGAAGTCACAAGTTCCAAACTAATCGAAAACAAGGACGCTGTTTATAAACAAATAATAGCTCAAATAGCATCTACATTAGCAAAGAGTCCTCAGGATCTCATTGAATTTTTCAGTGAAACCTTTTACGGTTTCCAGATGAATAATAATGAATTTTTTGGTGCTCTTTCTGTAGATACAATGGAATATGAAATTAATAGCGCACTTGAATTTTTAATTCAAAATTGGATAATCCAGATGACTCCCGAAGGACTAAAAGCAACTGATTTTGGAAATCTCATTGCAAGAAGCAACTATTCAGTAGAAACAGCTGTTAGACTTAAGGAATATGCAAAAAGAACTACTGAAGTTGATATTAACCAGCTCATTTATGCAATTTCAAGGACCCCAGACATGCCCAAAATTTCATTCAAAGGCCGAAAAAGCAAAGAACCTGTTAGAGACATACTAAATGATAAGGGAGTTTTTTCAGTGGAAATTGGAAATGATGAAGCCACTACAGCCGCTTTACTTGAATGGATAGACGAAAAGAGCGAATATCAAATAGAAAATGCCTTCAATGTTTATGCTGCAACAACAAGAAGAGCTGCTTATGAAGCTTCATTAATGATAAAGTTCTTTAAAGAGATATGTGAAATATTGAACACATTTTCACTTTCAGATGAGCTTGATAAATTGTCTGCAAGACTTTATTATGGAGTCCGTGATGATATTATCCCTCTTGTTGTAAGTGTTAAAAGATTAGGTCGTAAAAGGGCACGTACACTTGTAAATGCATTTGGAAATGACTTAAGGTATGTATCAAAGGATGAATTAATTAAAATTGATGGTATAGGTCCCAAAATAGCCGAATCTATTATGAATAAGTTTGGCAAGAATCAATTCGCCAAATTCCAGCCATAAATTTAATTGTGATTCTATGATCAGGAGAGTTAAAAGTCTTGATTCCTCAGGAAAAATTAAAAAATCCGAATTACTATCACTTCTAAAAAGAGAAGCATCTGAAATATCTATGATAGATATCATGAAGGCCAGCAATTTTTTAATTGAAGATGCTAAATACGTACAGTCCAGTTACAGAAAAGAATACCTTAAATCATATACAGAAGCATTTATCTCCAGATTAAAAGTATTAAAAGATGATAAAACCCACTATGATGATCATATTAATACCTGCGAGCTGAAAGAAGCAGTAGATCTACTGGAAGAACAGGAATCTCGGGTGGATGCCGGAAAAGGTTTTGATCCTCATTTTTTCAGGATATATAAACTAATATCTATCTACACAACTTATATTCTTGAAGAAGCTGTTCATCCTCCTGGAACTCCTTTTCCTGGTGGATTCAAGGTAAAATATGAAGAAGGACGTTATCTATGCCCTGTAAAGGAAAGTCAAAAAGATAATCCTGGTGCTGTGTGTGGATTCTGTATTGCAGAGCAGGATGAGGACGTTTAAATGATTGTTTTTTATAATTCATGTTTAGAGGAATCAAATGATTGACAAAATTGAAGAACTTGATTTTTCCAGAAAAATTTCTAAAAATGAACTTTTGAGTGTTTTAAAGAAAGAAGCCTCAAATATTCATATGCACGATATAATGCTTGCCTCTGCATTCATTCAAGAAGATGCGAAGTATATGCAAGCAGGTTACAGAGAAGAGTTTGTTGAAACATTTACAAAAGCATTTATTAACCGCTTTAAGGATATAAGAGAAGACAAAACAAACTATAAAGGATATATAGATAATAAAAAACTTAAGGAGTTTTTAAAAGTATTAGAAACTCAGATGAAAGAATCCAAAATTAAACAGGAGCTCTATTTTTTACGGCTGGCAAAAATCGTTTCAATTTACACTACTTTCATTTTAGAAGCCTCAATTCATCCAGTTGGGACTTCATTTCCCGGTGGTTTTAAGCTTAAATTTAAAAATGGTGAATATTTATGCCCAGTAAAGGAAAAACAACTGAATACACCCGGAGCTTTGTGTAGATTCTGTGTTTCTAAGCAGGATAAGGATGTCTAACATTAAACAAGTTTTATATATAGTTCTGAACTTTTTTGCAACGTATAGACACAAAATTTTAAAGTGCATATACTTACTAAAAAAAATAACAGTTCTAAAATAATAGATTATTAACATAATTTAATACATATTAATGTGAATATAACCTTTATTGTCTGAATTCAATTAAATTATACCTCATAAAACGATAATTTTATTTATTATGTGATATAATAATGCTTATATCAATATAATTCTTTTAATATAATTCAAAGGAGATGAAGAAATTCAATAATTTAATTAAAGAATTAATATCATTAAGAAATATTTCAATTATTTGGATAATCATTTTGCTCATTATTGGACTTTCATTAGTCTTTTTAAATAATCACGAATCTAAGACTATCCTCGGCAATACCATTACTTTTACTATTAATATATTTGCAGTAATTGCACTGTTCTTCGCTGCTTCATATTGTAAAAGAAGTAATAAAGACTCCTATTTAGCCTGGTTATTAATTGCATTTGCACAATTATCCTATTTAATGGGCGATTTGGCATGGGGAATTTTGGAAATTGGCCTAAATCAAGATCCAACTTTATCAGTAGCTAATTTATTCTATTTCTTATATTATCCATTATTTGTTATTGGAATCCTTATTCTGCCAAAATATTCAGATAATCATTATAAAAAAGTTGATAAATTAATTGAAATTGGAATAATAATGATATCTGTTATTCTAATATTTTTTATTCTATTAATTAATCCTATTATTCAATTAAATGCCCCTAACAGCTTTTTATCGTTAGTGCCTCTTCTTTATGTTTTTCTGGATCTTTTTCTATTTTTTTCCCTGGTTGTATTGATATTTAACTGGTTAGATCAAATTAATCAGTTACCATTTTTAATTCTTGGTATAGGTGTTTTAGTTAAGATTATTACAGATTGCATATTTTTATACATGTTCTCATATGGAACATACTTTTCCGGAAGTCTTGTGGATTTAGGGTGGATATATAGTTATATTCTATTTATACTGGCTGCAATATCCCAAATTAATGGCACAAAAATCAGTTTTGAATACTTCTCTAATAAACACCTGCTTTATTTTAGAAAAATTCATTGGAATATATACCTGCCTCTCTTATTACTATCTTTAGCCTATGTTTTCCTTTTATGGGGAAATCATAACCTCAATAAAATAGATGTTGCCTTTTTAGAGATATTTTTTGGACTTATATTAATTTTAGTAATATTACGTCAAATTATTTCATTTAAAGAGAATAGAAGACTTTATATGGCGGCAAAAAACGAGTTAAAAAAACGCGAAATAACAGAAATGGCATTAAACAAAGTTCTTATAAATTTAGATGAAGAAATAGATGCCCGAACCCTTGAACTTGAGAAATTAATTAAAGAATTAAAACGTTCCAATAAAGAACTGGAAGTTTTCGCTTATGTAGCTTCACATGACTTACAGGAACCACTTAGGACAATTACAAGCTTTACACAACTTTTAGAGCGTCGATATAAAGGAAAATTAGATGATGATGCTGATGAGTTTATTGAATTCATCGTTGATGGTGCTAATAGAATGAAGCAGATGATTCTGGACCTGCTTGAATATTCCAGAATAACCACTAAGGGACAGGAATTCAAGCCAGTTAATATTGAAAACATAATTAATTATGCTTTAGATAGCTTAATTGTTCTAATTAAAGAAAATGATGCTGTTATTAAGTTTGATAACCTTCCCATTGTAAATGGTGATGAAAGCCAGCTTGTTCGAGTTTTTCAGAACCTTATTTCCAATGCAATTAAATTCAAGAAGGATGATAAACCTCCAGAAATATGTATTTCAGCAAAAAAAGAAGGGAATGAGTATATTTTTAAAGTTGCTGATAATGGAATAGGAATCGAAGAACAGTATTTTGATGTTATATTTACAATATTTAAACGACTGCATACAAGAGAAGAATATGAAGGAACCGGAATTGGATTATCTATTACTAAGAGGGTTATTGAACGTCATGGTGGGAAAATCTGGGTTGAATCACAACTCAACAAGGGAACTACTTTCTATTTCACAATACCCAAATGATTTACTAGATAATTAAATTCTTCCTCCGCTCTGGCCTCTATAAATATTTTCTTCTTTAATTTTAAGTTCTTTTGACCTTATAGGATATTCATAAAACTTCAAACCCTTAACAGGTATCTTTCTTGTCCATTTAGTACCTTCAAAAATGAAATCCACGCTAATGAGTTTATCATCTACTGTTATTTTTGTTGTTGATTCTTCAGATGTATCATAAGATACTGGATCCTCTCCAGGATAAGCAAAAATTATAGATCTAACATCCATCATGACTCTCCATTAATAACATTTTATACTTTATTATGATTATTATCTTATTAAAATCTGTCATTTAGGTGAAAATTGAATGTGTATATAACTTAAATCAGCACACCAATAAGTCCCAATAAACATACAAGGGTAAAATAAATCATAAAAAAATGGACATTTTTAGATTATCTGAAAAAACAGAAATCTCTTCAAAAATAGCTAATTTAAATATAATAATCTAATAATAACGCAATAACATGTTTTAAACTGGAAAATACTTCATATTCAAAGTCCAATAAACATTATAATTTATAGGAACAAAATAATCCATTAAGCAGGAGATAAAAAGTATAAAAAGCTCACAAATACCTATTTTTAAATAAATAAGCAATAATAATATCATTTTAGAAATAATAGTTCAATTAAAGTCCACATAGATGATAAAAGAAAATAGTTTATCTAATTTCATAATAAATAAATGATAATCCATTAAAATTAGCTTAATTTAATTTTAATTCTCAAATAAACTGCTACATAAAGCTCTAATTTTAAAAATAAGGATAAATTGCACAGATATTATTATGGAACATTCGAAACCACATAATAGCGCCTTTTTTCATTATATAAGCCCAAATTGTGTCTATTTTTTGAAAATAAACCGAAGTATTTATATACTATATGAACTTGATATAAGCTCGTCCTAAAAAGCTCGGAATTCATGTTATTCTGGGTAAGGACTCGGAGGCGATACAATTACGAAGAGAAAACAGTTAACTACTGGAGCGATAGCTATCGCTCTTTGCGTAGTATTAGGCCTTATGCCAATGGCATCGGCTACAGAAACCCCAAATTTAACAAAAACAATAGATAAAGACAAAATCGTAAATGCAGTCAGTAATAACGCAAATACTGGCAAAACAACAATATTGAGTAAAGAAGAGATAGCCAAACTACAACAATGGCTCAAAGACAAAAACTTAACCAACGATAACGGCTTAAAACTCGGAGCTACCGGTGAACAGGTAAAACAATTACAAATCTGGCTCAAAGAAAACGAATTCTACAATGGAGAAATAGACGGTAACTTTGGAATAGACACCGAAACAGCAGTTAAAGCCTTCCAAAAAGAAGTAGGGCTTAAAGAAGACGGACAAGTAGGAGAATATACCCTACTGGCCATGGAACAGTGGGATGAATACGCTGCTGCAGTGACCAATACTGCCAGTACAAGTACATCCTCAAAGAAAGTCTATTCAAGTGCTTCAAAAAAGCAATCATATAAATCTAAAAAAGCAAAAAGCACCAGATATAAATCCAGAGTAAAAAGTACCAGCCGAACTTATTCAAGAAGCCGCTACCGTGGATATACAAATGGAATGGATTGTTGGGCTATGAGTGCCTATCTATCCAGCAAACTAAGAAGTCAAGGATACAAAGTTAGAACTATACAATACGCAACATCTATGTCATCCCGCCACCGTTCAGTACAATACTGGAATGGTAACAGCTGGGTTAACTACGACTACAAAGGAAACGGTTACTCTTCAATATATTATGCTACCAGTAACTCAAACAGCGGAAAAGTAGTAGGCTAAAGTAGTGTGTATACATAAAAAGAAGGATTATTTCTTTTATAAATAATTCTTCCTACTATTTTTTAAATTTTAAAGTTTTATTTCCCAATTATCTTTATGCGTTTAAATAAACTAATTTTACAAATTTTACATGGTTTTTAATTCCTTATTTTAAATTAAGATGATTTATGGCTTTATTTCTGTTTAAATCAAAACGAAATTATATTTAATAAAATTATGTAAAGCATTTAAAATATAATCCCAAAAATTCATAAGAATTCATAGGGACCTATAAACCATTAATTAATGGTATATTTTTGATAAAACAAGCTTTTGGCTCTTAATAAATCCTAATTTTCTTAAATAATTGATATAATTTTATTTTTAATTTTTAGAACAAATATAGACAACTAAAATCATTTAATGGCTCTTTTGCGTTTATTAGGGGTTATTCAATGGTTTTATAAAGTTAAAAAGACATTATAATTCACTTATTTTCACAAAAACCTTTATTTATGCTTTTATGAAGATTGCGCCACCACTGATTATTAATAAATTACGATTATTACATATTCTATCTCTTTTACCGTAAATAAATATATATGTTAGTTTGTACAACCCCTAATCGTGTTAAGATCACTTAATACAAACTTGAATTCTTTAAAAACATAATCCGGCATAAAGGAGGTGAAAAAGATTAGAAAACAACTAACAATAATCACCCTCACACTTGCATTCATTTTAATATTCTCTGGAGCAGCTTCTGCAGCAGAATGGACTGTAGGACCTGATGGAACTTATAACTATCAGTCTATTCAAGGTGCAGTAGATGGCAGCAGCGAAAATGATACAATTACAGTAAGTCCCAATGGTACAGATGCATATACAGAAAATGTGGTCGTGAATAAAACAGGGCTTCTGATTAAAGCAAATGGATTAGTAACTGTTCAACCACAAAATCCTGCCAATCCTGTTTTTACCATAGATCAATTGGGTAACAATTCAACAATCCAGGGCTTTACTATTAGAAGCGGAGGTTATGACAATTCTTATTATGGTATAGGAATGGTTGAAACCAGCGGATGCAAGATAATTGGTAATAATATTTTAAATGCCAATCAAGCAATATATGCAGATAGATGCAGCGACGTTACAATTGATGGAAACACAATTTCGAATAGTTACAACGTAGGAATACATTTATACAACTCACTAGGATCTTCAAATAAAGCGTTGAACAATATTTTAATAGGCAACAGAGAAGGTATTGAATGGTACGCCACCAATAACGGTGAAATATCTGGAAATATTATTCAAAATAGTGGATTAGTGGGAATCTTTCTACATAATTCATTAAACAATTTAATATCTGGCAATACTGTAACAGGAACTCAAATTGCGCCAGGTACATATTATTGTAATGGAGATGGAATTTATCTTGAAACAGTTTCCAGCAACAACGTAATCTCAGGAAATACTATATCTAATAACGCCAATAACGGAATTCATCTATGGTATGCGTGTAATTCCAATACTATAAATGAAAATAACATAATAACCAGTAATGGCAACGGAATCTATTTAGAACAAGCTTTTGGAGTAGGTAACAGTATCAATACAATCGCAGGGAACACTATAAACAATAATGTAAATGGAATCAATCTCTATGGATCAGGCAGTAATACAATATCTGGAAATAATGTTTCAGATAATTCTAACGTTGGTATCTTCCTTCAAGAATACTCATCATGGAACAATGTGATCAATAATATAGCAAATAGAAATGTTCACGGTATTTACCTCAACAGATTCTGTGACTATAACACTATAGAAGAGAATACAGCAGATTACAATGATGAAACTGGAATTACCATTGGAGCATCCACTCTAAATACCATAAAAAACAATATAATATCAAATAATGGGTTTATTTCTGGTGAACAACGTTATGGAATTTGGAGTAACTACTATGGAAACACAATAACAGGAAATACTATAATAAACAATTTTAACGGAATTGGTCTTAGAAACTACGTATCAAACGATCAATCAGAAACCATAAATTATAACAGGATATTCAATAACACCAACTGGAATCTAAATAATCTAAATACAAATGGAATACCAGATGCAACTTATAACTGGTGGGGAACCAATTCCCCAACAGAAATTGCCAGTAAAATATCTGGAATTGTGAATTATACCCCATGGCTCTTCATGACCCTTAACACAACCCCCAACCCAATTAATAACGGTGCAACCAGTTTAATCACTGTCAGTTTCAATAACTACAGTTCAGACGGAATTAATTTTACTCCATTTGACCCTGCAACAGGACACATACCTGACGGAACTCCAGTAGCTTTTAGCGCAGAGAGAAGCATAGATGGCAGCAGTACTACCAGTGGAGGAGTAGCAACAGCTACTTTGACTGCAGATGGTGCTCCTGGTGAGGCAGATATAAATGCAGTTACAGATGCTCAGACAGTAAACACTAGTGTGCTCATTAACTCTAAATCAAGCCTTTATCTAACAATTACACCAAGCAAAACTAATCCAGTAGCTGGTGATACCGTTGTTTACACTTTAAAAGTTGGTAACAACGGACCTGACGCTGCAGAAAACGTGGTTATGACTTATGTGATTCCTGTAGGATTAGAATTTGTAACAGCTAATGATGATACTGGAAACACATGTACATACGATGAAAATACACGTACTGTCACATGGAACTTGGGAACAGTAAACCCCGGCGATCCTAACCTCTGGCTTACCCTGCGCGTAGCTCAAGCAGGACAGTATTTAATAAACCCCGTACTCAGTACCCGTACTTACGACCCAACACTTGAAAGCAGTATTCAATCAATTATTGTCAATGCTGCAGCAGCACAAACAAATGATGATGAACCAACAGGCACAACTGTAAATGCACAAACAACAACTGAAACTGTAGGCATGCAAGAAACAGGATTACCAATACCATTGATGGTCTTTGCCATTCTAATGATTCTTGGGGGATTAATTGGAGTTAAAAGGGATTAAATTTCCCCTTTTTTTTATTTTTATTTGCTTTTTTACTGGATAATCTTTAGATTTTAAATTATCTTAATTTATAAAGTATAGAATTAATTATTTAAATAATCAAGACTAATTTATCCATTACAAGACCATTTTTTCTTAGTAATCAATATTTACTAAAAATATTACACCAAGTGAGTGTTATAAATGTTAAGAGATACCCTAATCGACAAAGAACTGTTTAAAAACCTCAGGAAAAAAGCTTTAGAATCAGATGAAGAAAATTCTCCTAAAGAAGTTGAACTTCTGGAGAAAGCAGTCTTCAAAAGGTTAAAAAAGAAAAGATCTGTTAAAAAATATAGAAAATTGGGAGTTACTAAAGAAGACCTTAAGGAAATAATAGAACTTGCCGACATCCTTAGTTTAGACGCATTAGGCGGTCCCTCAAACTATGAAATTGCCAAGGAACATCAAGAATGGTGCACTATTTGTGGAAGATGCTGCAGGGAATCAGAATCTATATTCATACATAAAGATGAATTGAATATTCTTCTAACTTTTAACCCTGACCTGGAAAAAGGAATTATACCTAACAAACTTTTCCCTGAACATTTTGAGCTTAAACATATTCAGCCATGCAAATACATTGATCCTGAGACAAATAAATGTGGAATATATGATTCAAGACCGCAGGTCTGTCGAAGTTATCCTCTGGTACTTATTGAATCAGGAGGTAAGGCCCGTAATATTATCAATCTACGTCATAACTGTAATTATTCTGTTAATCTGATTTTAGAAAAGTCAATGATTCTATTTGATGATGCCATCAGGAGAATTGAAGAAAAAAATGGATTGTCTAACAAATCAAGAAATCGAGCAGAATGCTGCTAATCATAAGTAAACTTTAATTTATTTAATTATAGTCATTCCAATCTTTCACTGAAAAGAGCCGCAGCTTTCCTTGTCTTAGGACTTGAACTCCCCATTTGAGCCTTTACAAACTCTTTAACTCTTTCTTTATTTTTAATCTCAGGATACATATTCATTAATGACTCAATTACATTAGCTTTAATCATTTCCGTCTGCTTGCCCTGATGAATCTCATCAATTCTTAAAAGAGTATCTATTATCTTTTCTTGAAGTTCTGGCCTGTTCTGTGCAATTTTACTGGAATTCAATGCAACATGAGAAGCTGTCATGGCTCTATCTCCTCCAAGAATCCCAAAATAATCATCGAATATTGATTCAAATTTATTTTCCTCGTCGACTGGAGTTAGATTGGCCAGTAAATAAATTGCAATGTATTTATGGTAATTATTTTTGCTCTTAAGCATTTCTGCAAAATAATCCCATTTTGGATATAAAAATTCAGGATTTTCCTCGCTTACAATCTCCAGTGTTTTAAAGCTATTCCCTCTGATGGTATTATCCTTCGATAAAATCCCATCCATTAACTCTTTAAGTAACTCATCATCAGATAATGTTTTTTTGGCCAATTCTCTAATACTAATTCCCTTCTGATCTAAATTGTGTTTCATAATATCTCCAGCCATATTATAAAATTTCTTCTTTTATCATATTCGATTATATTCTATTGAGAAATATTTGATAATTAAGTTTTAATATTATGTAATTTTTATCTTATAGTAATAAAATTATATAATATAGTATTACTATTTAATTGCTCTTGATTAATTTTTAAAAATTAAAACTGAATTGTAATCATTCTATTTCTAAATAAAATTGATCTATACCGATTTAAATGATAATTTTATTTTTTTAGAAAGTATCGTATACCTTACACCCCGTAAATTTCCTAAAATAATCAATAAAAAATATTTTAGATACTAAATCACCTTTGAAAATGTAAACCAATACATTTTAGATTATAAAATGGCTTTAGAAATTATATTTTTATATATAGATAGACATTGTTGTCTAGTTAATAAAGAAATAAAAATTATTACTCATTTTTGCTGAAAGTTCCTCTGGGTTCTATAAAATTATTAAGCTATGGAGTTATTTTGAAAATCTAAGATTAATTTGAAGACCATTAGCCATAATAACCCCAAATTAATAAAATTCCATAATTGTTTAAAAAAAACATTCTGAATACGGCTTATTCACTAAAATAAGTCCTAAAAGGGGATTTTAATGAGAAAAAAACCGAAATATTTAAATAAAATGATGAATAGGAAAGTAAACTACGGCAGTTGTGAGAAATAACTGCTAAAAACTTGGAGGTGATACGATTACGTGGAGACCTGCATATATAGCAATAGTCATATGTGCGATCTTTACTGTGCTCCCTTTAGCCGGGGCCCTAGAAAGTCAAAATATGGTCAACAATAATGTGAAATCTGATTATGTGCTTAAAAAAGGAATGAACAGCCAAAATATCATTGAAATACAAAAATGGCTTAAAATAAATGGGTTTTATGAAGGAAAAATTGATGGATATTTCGGCCCATATACAGAAGGTGCTGTAAAAAAATTTCAGATAAAAGCTGGAATTACAGCAAATGGTCAAATTGGAATTGAAACTCTTAGAGCAATGAAAAAATGGGGATTTAAAACAAATAATTCAATGAAAGAGAACACCATTAGCCAAGAACAAAACTTAAATCAACAAAAATCATTATCAAAACCAGTATCTGCAGAAAAGGAATCAAAATCTATTGAAACCAAAAAAAGAGGAAAAAGAGAAATTACAGTGAATAAAGAAGATAATATAAGGACTAATAATAATCAAAAACGCAAAAATTACCGGAAAAATTATAATCAACGAAGTCAATATAAATCATATAGAAAGAACCAGTATAAAAGATATTACAAGAGTAATCGTGGTAAAGGAGATTGCTGGGATAATAGTGCAGCTTTATATGGTCGTCTTACTGCATCAGGTCAAAAAGCAAGGATAATTCAATATAGAACCAGTCTCTCATCAAGACATCGATCCGTGCAAGTATACAAAAATGGAAGATGGGTGGACTATGACTACAAAGGAAACGGATATGCAAAGACCTATTTTGCAACAAAAAATAAACCAGGGATGAGTGTAATAACCTAAATATCATCTCTAAAGGATATTATGGATTTAATCCATAATTTCTTTTTTAATTTGTTTTATCATAACTTTGCATTAATTAATCAAAAACTGTCAAAATTATAAATTTTGACACGAAAACGCTTTATTTTTGTTAGCTTCGTTTTTGGGATTACAAAAATTACAATTTTGTCACAACTTCATTTCTCACGCATCAAAACCTTAGGGTTTTTGAATGCCCGGTAAGTTTTTCCCTTATAATTAAATTTACATGGAATAGCTCCTCTTGGGCAAAAAGAAGTGCACCTTAAACAGTATTCACAATTCAAACCGCGTTCAGGATATTCGCCCTTTTTCATCTTAATATTTCCAAGTGGACAAAGCTTGGCACATATTCCACATTTTCTACAATTTTCTTCCTTAACATCGAAATTAAACCATTTTTGATGCATATCAGATTTAGTTAGCTTTAAAAGGCCAATAGAGAATGCATGTACACCATCTGAAAACAAATGTACTCTTCCCCATCCAGTTTCCCCATTAATAAGACCAATGGCATATTTTTCTGCTTCCATTAGTCCTTTTTGCACCTTAGTTTTATTGGTTTCTTCATTCTGGATAAAGAATATATTTAAAGGCATCTGGATCTCTTTTGCACCTATTGGGTTGTACCCTTTCTTTTTAACTATTTTTTGAAGTGGTCCTACAATTCCACCTGAAATTCCACCTAATGTATCAACCATAAAAATATCTGTGCCGTTAGCTGGAGGTAATGATTTTATGAACTTCCATACAAATGGATATGTTGAAAAAAAAGCTACTGGAAATGCAATTCCAATTGTATGTTCTAAATTGATGTCATGAAGAACTGAATCTTCAATTTTATGCAGATTAACCTTTATCCCATTTTTTTCAAATGTTTCTGCCATTTTCTTTACTACCATGAGCGTATTTCCTGTTCCTGAAAAATAGTAGAAATCTACATTTTTCATATTAAACCCCTCTTTTTTGGAATACTAAATGAATATTTTATTGCTCCTTTAACACATGAATCAACGCATTTTCCACATAAAATACATTCAGAGTCATACATATCATCTTTTAGGACTTTTTCTTGCACATTAAGACTCATTGGGCAGTTTTTGCATAATTTACATTGTACACATAGTTCACTATTAGCTTCAAGATGAAGAGATGGCCATCTAAAGAAATTTTTTATCTTAGTCCCCATAATCATAAAAGGCGCTATGAAACAAATATAATGACAATTAGCTCTTTTACCTGCTAATATAGCTACTAAAATTGTTAAAAATAATATTCCATAGTAAATAATATACATAAATGGTTCTGAAATAGAAACACCGTATTGTGTCCAGAAAAATGGATTAACTCTAGTCAAACCGCCGGCTAATATTGCCATCAAAGCTATAATGGCTATCCATGGAATAAAAATGAAATATTTAATCAAATTATATTTTCCACCCCTAGTTTTTCCACCATTTACTTTAAAGCAGTATTCCTGAACTCCGCCTGTAGGGCATGCCCATCCACAAAAGACCCTACCGAAAAATAGAGATAAAATAAACAAACTTGTAAATGTTAAAAAGCTTCCAGTTATTATTCCAAGTGAAGCTCCCCATATTATTAGAAATGGAGAAAAATAAAACATTGTAACAGGGAAAAGCAAAAATGAAATCAGTAAAGATGTTTGTCTAATTTTTTGTCTTTTATTATTCATAATATTCCACCCTCAACTTCGAAATATGATTATTAAGGTTTTTCAATTGATTTGATGAATTTTTCTTCAAAATGTTTTACCACATCTTCAAGTTGCAGACTTTCATCTAAAAACATATAGCTTATTATCCCGTCCAGAGCTCCTACTAACGTTATTGCACTTGTTTTAGCATTATGTGGTACAAATTCGCCCAACTGGATCCCCATTTCAAATGCTTCTTCAAAATATTTTATATAATCTCCCATAAATTGCTGATAATACTCTAAAAGCTCATGATTATCTAATATTTTGGTTATAGATAAAAATAGAAAAATTGTTTCCTTTGGATGTTCAAGCCAGTATTTAAGATAATTTTCTATGTAATACAAGATTCCTTCTTTAACTGAAGGCATTTCTATAGCTTTATTCAGTATTATTTCCATATTTTCGTTAATTTTTTGATTAACATATATTAGAACCATATCTTTACTTTTAAAGTAATGATATAACCCTCCTTTGCTTAATCCTGCATTTTTTGCTATTGCTTCCATGGTAGTATTTTCATAACCTTTTTTTAGGAAAACTTCCATTGCAGCTTCAGTTATATCATTTATTCGTTCCTCTTTAGATTTTTTTTTCAGTACATTCACCTCCAACATACCGACGGTCGGTATGTTATTTGAAACTCATGTTATATAAGCTTTAGGAATTACCCAGTTTCAAAAAAAATACAAAATTACAATTCTCTTAATTTAATAATCCAAAAATTAAGTCATATTATGAATCAACGCAATATTACGATTGTAGAACTAACCAAAACATATGAATAAATTTATAAAAAAATAAGAGCTTAATAAAAAGCTCTATTTTTTTCTAACCTATTTTATGTGAATACTGTTTAATATGGAATCAAATTGAGATTTATGCTCTACAAATCCATTATTTTCTGTTACATAAACCAATACTTGATACGTCATATTATTTTTAGAGAAAATGTACATCTTATAGTCCTTCTCACTTATTCCCAGGGCATTTATATTATCGATTTTAATTGAATCAATTTGATTTCCTGATGAATTATCAACAAGTGAGCTGTTTACTATACTATTAGGTTCAAATTCAAATATTCTGATATCATTTTCATTTTGACCAGATATTAGCTCGTTATCTCCTATAACAATCATCCAATTTGCATCTGGAATATCTGCAGGATCCTGTGTCACTGTTACTTTCCAGTTTTCAGGATAATCAAATGAAATATCTTCATTTTCAAAATGTTTTGTTTGGAAATAATCTTCATCTGAAATACACGCTGAAACAATAATAATACATAAAATGATCCCTGTTATTAAGAAAGCCTCTAATTTCATAATTATGGTACTGAATTACTTTTATTTAACTTTTGTTAAAATTGTAATTATATTTCAGGCAGTGATAATCTAAAGATCAAATTATATTTTAAAACAAGTAAAGAAACAATAAAAATATTCAATAAAAATAAAAAATCATAAATAAACTAGTTTAATATAAATGAGCCAGTATATACAGTAATACAATACAAAAAATGTCCCATAACGCTTTTACAAAATCACCGGTAAATTATATACCCATGAAAGTACAATATAAAAATTGAAACAAAAATTATAAATAGAAGTTAAAAACTAAGTTTAAGTTTTTTTAAATTGAATTGAAATTTTAGCTTTTTAATTACATTTTAAGTGGAGATGTTACCATACGTAACTTAAATGAAGAACTAAACGAATTTTTAGAGGACGCAGGGAAAAACAAAGAAATAAAAGAAATAGATAACAATCTATCTAGCCTCCATAGTAAATTAGAAGCCCTTGAGAATAAAAAAACAGAATATGAACAGAATATTATCAATTCAAGGGGTAAAATTGAAGATTTTAAACAAGAGTCTGGTAAAAAATCACAGGATAATATTAAAAAGGAAGAAACAAAACTTGATCAACTTGAAAATGATTATAAACTGGTTGATGCTCAGATATGTGAAACAGTTGAAAATATTAATAATTTAGAAGATGAAAAGAATGAATTAATTAAGAAATGCCTCATGAAACTCCATTCTGACATAAAAAAACACCATCAAAAAGTGAATGAAGATCACGACAGGTATGTGGAGTTGTATACAAAAGCAAGAGAAGAAAGGCATGTTTTAGAAAGAAAGATGATGAATATAAAGTCAATAGTTTATAAAAACTTTAAGGTACGGTTAATATAACTCATATTAAAATATAGTAAAAAGGCATTCATTATAATGCCTGATAAGTTTTAATTAACCTCCGCCGTCGCAGAGTTCTGTACTCATATCTACATCTTCAAATGTGCGTTTCTTCATTCTTTTGACTTTTTCTGCAGCCTCTTCTTTTTTGAGTTTGCTTTCGATTTTAGCTTCTTCCGCTTTATCGATTGCCTGGATAAACTGGCTGTTGTACCAGAGATCAGTGCTGTCCACCTTTATCCATGATTCGTTATTTTCGCTTTTAATGTCTATGATCTTTCCAATTGTCCCTGTTCCATTGTATATAACATATGAGCCTTTTTCAATTGGTTTTCCACATGAATCAAGACTTTCCATATATTTTTACCCCCTATCATTTAGTGAGTGTGAGTCTTTTTTTAGGTTTTTCCTCTTCTTCCTCCACAATTTCTTCAATACTGGACAATTCAATGTTTAAAAGTAAATAATCTCCTATTTGACTTATATCTTCTGGTTTAAACTCAAAATTCTTATTTCTCCACATTTCACCAGTAGACACTGTGATGCTATTAATTACTCCTTCTTTAGGCATTACATCCAGATCAGTTACTTTACCTATTTCCACTGCATTTTTATCAAGAACTTTTTTACCTAAAAATTCACTTACTTGCATGGCTTTTCCTCCGATGAATCAATGTAATATTATTTTGTTTTACATTAAATTTAATGATTGTTTTGATCTATTGTTTTTATATAATTTAATTATAGTAATCTTAAGATGTTATTCATAGTCATTTTATGACCTGAAAAACCCTTAAACGACGAACACCATGAAGAAAATGTTGAATTCATACATTAGTCGTATTTAAGAACCTTCCCTGCTCTATTATTTCGCAACAAAAATATCTCGCATTAAACTTAACCTATGAGATCTTCATTTTAATCTTCAAATGCATAAAATTTATTTTTTGTTAGCCAGAAATCTTCTAATGAGCTTATTGTTTCTTCAAATTCTTTAAAATCCACAGGTTTAACTAAATATGCGTTTGCATGATGCTTATATGCGTTATATATGTCTTCTTTATCATTAGAAGTTGTTAATATGATTACAGGTATTATTTTTAGTTCATCATGGTTCTTTATTTCTTTTAATATTTCTCTACCATCTTTTTTAGGTAAATTTAAGTCCAATAGTATAATTGAAGGGGTTTTAGCATTTTTATAGTTACCTTTTTTATATAAATAGTCCATTGCTTCTTTGCCGTCTCCAATGTCTATAATATCATTTTTAATTTGAAACCCATTAAAAACTTCTTTTATTAGACGCACATCAGCAGGGTTATCCTCAACCAGTAAAACTGTAATTCCCTCAATTTCATTCAATAAAAATCACCTATATATTAATATGTTGTTATTATTATTTATTTCATTATTATATTATAGTGAAAATTCAAACATTTTCAATGTGGTTTATGACCAGTTTGCCTCGGCGGCTAAAGCAAAGTTACTACCATGGTCGGCATTATTAGAGAATTCAATTTTTAATTCTATTGTTGAATTCAATTGTTGGATTAAATGATAAAATTATTTATATTACATTTAGAAATTGAATAATGGGGTAATTAAGTTGGTAAAAATCAGAAGTAAATTTTCAGTTATATTTGGTTTTATTTTGATGATTCTAATGGTTTTACCCCCTAATATGTCCTTGATTAGATTAAATTTGTTTTTATTTTCAATATACATAATTTTAGATGGAATTTTTTATAATAAAGCAGGATTATTGTCCATATTAATTGGTTTTGCAATTCTAGCATCTGCTTTCATTTGGTTGATAACTCAAAATGTATATTTATATTCTTTAGATGTAGTCGTAAGTATTATTACAGGATTAATGGGTTTATTATTAGGAATAATGGTTTATTCTGGCCATGTATCTGAAAAATGGATACGTGGAGCTTTAGATTAATTCTTTTTAAAATAATTCGCGAAGCGGTATTTGCAGTCCTTAGACGCAGTCTTCTCCTGGGAGGTGGCGGGGTATTTTGTTAAATACATTGTAATGACGAACGTGAACTTTTTAAAATAAATAATAGTTAATGTTCATGCCTGGTTTAACATTCAAAAATCTCTCAAAATTCGTAGAATTTTGGGGCACGAAAAACTTTGTTTTCCATAGCTTTGATTTTTGGTATATTTTGTGGCGTTAAACTGTCAAAATTCAAGGAATTTTGACGCACCGAAAATCGAAGATTTTCAATAGCTTTGTTATAACATCAGTATTTAACGAAAAGAGAGAATTACAACGTTAACTCTATAATTTCCCAGTTTCGCTTTAGATTTCAAGGAAAAGAATTTATTAAATTTAATAGTGAATAAGTGCCCCATAATGCATTGTCTAAGATTGTAATGTTTAAATGACATATGGTAAACTTCCATTAATATCGCAGATAAAGACAAGATTAACATGATATTCCAGAATTTTATTGGAAATACTTTGAAATTCAGAAGGGAATATGTAAAACCTATAAATTCATATTTCAGCCAAAAAAAGGTAAAAATGAATATGTATTTTCAATTTCTGATAAGGAATTGAATAAGTAGAACAATATTCTGACAGTATTTGAAATGTTCAAACAATTACATTCAATTGGAGAATATCATGTGCATGAATAGGATAAGCAATTGTTAAGAGGATTATTGATCATCATAGGGCATATCTGGGTTGAATAAGAGTTAGGAAAGAGTTCAACATTCCTGTTGAAACTGTTAAAAATGAGAAACCATTTATTACATCTGGAAAATTAACTGATTAAACTGTTTATTAGTTAATTACATGAAGTATTGGTGAACCTTTCATGATTCACCTAAATTCAAGTCAAATAAAAAAAAAAGATAAATATTAAAGGAGCCGAAGCCAGGGGATAATATTAAATGAAATCAATTTAAACGACTATTTTCAAAAAATAGTAGTTATAACAACTCGAATAATTAATTAATTTTGATATTAAATTTATTAATTTGATTGAACAATAAATATAATACATGAAGTCTTCCCTAAAAATATTCACAGTATTCGGAATTCCCATTGAATTACATATCTCTTTTCTCTTGTTAATGGTCTTTATTTATATTGTAGCTTTTATTGGTGCTATTTCATTATATCTGGCATTTTTAATCACATTACTCTTTATAACTGTTGTTATACATGAATTAAGCCATTCTTACGTTGCTCAAAGATATGGGGTTAATATTGAAAAAATAGTGCTCTTTCCAATAGGTGGAGTCTCCGCTATGGAGGAGATTCCCAAAGATCCTGCTCAAGAGCTTAAAATAGCGGTTGCAGGGCCTTTAACAAATATTATTATAGCTTTATTTTGTCTTGTATTGATTTTAATTCTTGGTTACACTGAATTTTTAACGTTATCATCAATATTTATATTAAGTGCTGGAGAAAGCAGTTTAGCCCTGTTTCTTACCAATTTTTTAGGTGTGAATCTGGTTTTAGGCATTTTCAATCTGCTTCCTGCCTTTCCAATGGACGGAGGGAGAGTTTTAAGGGCTTATCTTGCAAGAAAAAGAGATTATGTGGATGCAACTAAAACTGCAGCTAGAGTTGGAAAACAGTTTGCAATTTTAATGGCTATTGCTGGAGTGATTTTATTTAACTTCATTTTAATATTAATTGCAATATTCATCTATCTGGGTGCAGATCAGGAGTATCAGGCGATATTAGTTTCAAACATGCTGGAAGGAGTTCAGGTTAAAGATATTATGACCAGAGATGTGAAAACGTTAAATCCAGATAACACTGTTTCTGAAGCCCTTTACACCATGTTCCAGCAAAAACACATGGGCTATCCTGTAAAAGACCATAATAAACTCGTTGGCATAATAACTTTTGATGATATCTCCAGAATACCTGAAGATAAAAGAGATACACTTATTGGAGATATAATGACTAAAGATCTTATTTTAGCCCATCCAGATGAAGGAGTAGCCACTGTTTTTGAAAAAATCAATAGAAAAGCTGTTGGAAGATTACCTGTGGTTCAAAACGGCGAATTGGTGGGGATAGTTTCAAAAACAGATATAATTAAGATACTTGAAATGTTAGAAGCCAAATATAAATCCAGGGAATAGTTAGATTAATTCATATTTTTTCAGTTTATATTCAATTTATCATTATCTTACGTACCTAAATATCTCACGATCAGGACACTTTATTAAATCATTTATAGGCTTCATCAAATTAGACATTTCTGTAATCTATGTTGAAATAACCATGCAAATCTATTAAATCATGCTGTTTCTTGGCTTCCCCAAACAAGCAATAATATGGTGTTTCTAAACCTCAAATCTGTTATTTTTCCATATAGTATCAATCAGAGAGGCGAATGGTGTAATCCATGTGACATCAGTGTATGATCCAAACTCTAAGTGAACAATCATAAATTCCGCAACTGCTTTCTCACACATTCAGATCCTGACCCATAAAGGAACCAATCAAAAATTAAATACATTAAATCGGTTGAAAGTCCTGCGGTGACGCACCTGCTGGAAAATCCAGATTTTAAAAGAATAAATTAAAAAAAGGGCAAGTTATACGGTCAAAAACTGATACTTCACTCCTGCACAATTCGATTTATGAAAAAGAATACGGTTATAGAATTTAAATGTGAAAAACCTTTGATTTACATCCAATCCTGCAGTTCCAACATCTGAAAAAGCACTTAACTATAATTAAACCATTATTAATAATGTTTCATTAACAATTTATCTTTTGATGTCTTTAGTAAGGAATTCTGGGGTTTTAAATATATTTCATGGTCAGAGTTTATTTATTATGTATATTGTAAAAATTCTTGAAAGTTTACAAAAAAATAAAATGATTTCTATACTTAATATAGAATTATTTATATACTAAAAAATAATCATTATAGTATAGAAAATTATATTATAGAATTTCTATGACTACTATTTTTATAGATTACCATCGTACAAATTAGGGGCGGATTAAAAATGATGGATATAGTTCAGATGAATAATAAAAAAGTTAAAGTTGAGCCTGAAATATCTGAAGAGTTCCAAAAAAAGCTTAATAAGATAAGAAAAGGCAAAGCTACTGAATATGATAATATTGAAGATATGTTAGAAGACCTTGGACTAAAATCCTAATATTACTGCTTTTTTTTACATGACATACTCTATCAAATTATCTGATGAAGCTAAAGCTAGACTTAAAAAGTATAGTAAATCTGATTCAGGTACTAAAAGAGAAATAGAAAATAAATTCAGAACTATTGTAGAGAAACCATATCATTATAAGATTCTTAGTGGAGAACTGCATGATGCTAGGTCAGCTCCTGTAGGTAACTATAGGATTATCTATGATATTTTAGAAGATGAGAAGAAAGTTTTTATTTTATATTTTGGTCATCGTGATGATATTTATGATGATAGGAAGCTGTTTAAAGCTTTTAGGAATAGTCCTAAAAGATTTTCATTATAATTTTAAATTTTTATATTATTATATTGCTTGTTTCTAAAAAATAATTCGCGAAGCGGTATTTGCAGTCCTTAGACGCAGTCTTCTCCTGGGAGGTGGCGGGGTATTTAGTTAAATACATGGTAATGACGAACATGAACTTTTTAAATAAAATAATAAATTAAAGTTCATGCCTGGTTTAACATTCAAAAATCTTTGATTTTTGGTATATTTTATGGCGTTAAACTGTCAAAATTCAAGGAATTTTGACGCACCGAAAATCGAAGATTTTCGATAGCTTTGTTATACCATCAGTATTTAACGAATAGGGCGGATTGTATATTAAATAGTGTTTCCGGGGATTCTGAGGATTTCAACAAAAAGGCCACATTTGAGAATTCATTTGAAGGGCTTTATTGTAGAATTTAATTGTAAAAAATAAAAAAAGTAAAAAAGAGAAAAAAGAAGGGGATTTATTTCCTTTTACTAGATACTAAACCTCCAAATACTGCAAGAATTGCAAGTATTAATCCTGCAATTGGTAATCCTGTTTTTTGCATTCCTAAAGTTCTTTCGGTTGTAGTTTCAGTTGCTGCATTAACTGTTGAATTTGGAGATTCATTCTCATTCTGGTTTCCATTATCGGTAGCTGGAGTTATGGTTACCGTAGCGGTCAATGACTGACTGTCAAGGATAGCTGAAGTTAATGCTTCACCTGCGGCTTCATCACCTCGAAGTATTGTGGTTGCTATTCCGTTTAAAGTTCCGATAAAGACATATTTACTACCAACATTACCAAGATTAGTGGTAAATTTCACTAATGTTCCGTCTGGTAAGTGTCCGTTTGCTGGATCATGGAATGTTCCTTCTGAATCGTATCTGAAATCGGCAGTCAATACTGATGTTTGGCCTTGCTGGATAGTTATTGGATTAGTAATGTAGGCCATCACCAGCCATGGAGTGACACCAACATCTCCAGTGACTCGATCATCAAAATCTGGATTGTTTGAACCCCACCAGTTATAACGGGCATCCACATGATCACCTGCCTCATTATATACATCATAGGCACTATTTCCTATGATTCTACAGAAGTTAACCACTGTAGTACCATAATAGCTTAAGACTGCCCCTCCTGTTGATGCGATATTATTCAGGAATGTGCTGGAATAAACATTGACTGTACCCATATAGTTACTGATTCCGCCCCCATAATAGTTTGCAGAGTTCCCATCAAATGTGGTTCTATAGATACTTAATGTGGCGTAGTCGTGTCTGATTGCACCCCCATGTGCATTAGCTATGTTTCCAGTGAAGATAGAGTCATAAACTTCCCAGTTGGTACGATGTGCTAATATACCTCCCCCATAGGTTGCTATGTTATTGGAGAATGTGCTCCCATTAATTGTAAGAGTTCCTAAGATGGTGTACATTGCACCTCCATAAGCGTCATTGTAAAGTCTGGATGCGACGTTATTATTAAAAACACTGTTTATAATTGTTATAGTAGATCTGTCGGCATAGATACCTCCACCACCAACATTTGCATGGTTTTGACTTATGTTACTGTCTTTAATTGTTAATGTACCAACATAACTGGTTACTCCACCACCATATGCGTCAGTTCCCGCTGCGTTGTTTTGCTGTATGTTACAATTGTTTATAGTTAATGTACCACCATAGTTGGTTATTCCACCACCATAAGTTGCAGTATTCTGCTGAACATTACAGTTAGTAACGGTTAAAACGCCTCCATTTAGTATTCCTCCACCATATTCAGCATACCCGTTTTTAATAGTGAAATTGCTAATGTTTACAGTTGCTCCACTTTTCACATATATTACACTGCCAGCTCCGTTTCCATCAATGACGGTCCCAGTTTGACTTTGCCCTACCAGATTCACGTTTTTATCTATTACAACGTTCTCGGTGTAAGTTCCATCGGCAACATTAACTGTTCCATCAGGATCTACAGCATCAATAGCGTTTTGAATGGTTTTCATGGGTCCAATGGTTCCACTTGTATATGTAGGGCTGGTTCCATCCCATGCATCATCTCCAGTGTCTCCATTAACATACAATGGTGTGGCTGCACTGGAAGCAGAAATTGTTGCAAGTGCAAATAACAGTAAACTTAAAACGGCGATAATCCTGAAATTTGCATACTTTCTTGGTTTCACGCGTTTTTCACCTCCTTTATGCTTATCAATATTTATAATATGTAAAAATTAATTTGTTACCACTATAGTAAATACTATTGGATTAATTGTGACGATATTCACTGTTTATGAAGTTTAGTAAGTTTATTCACAATTCATAAGGTAATATTAGTAAGTTTCATAACTTAATGTAACAAAGAATCCATCCATATCAGCATACAATACCTTAAACCCATGTCTTTCAGCATCTCTCATCGCCTTTTTCATAAAATCCCTCCCCCATGCAGTAATCGCCTCTGAAGCTTCTACACAATACCAACAGTACTTTGGATGATTATATAACCCGTAAATTGTAGAAATTAGTGTTTTAAGAGCTTCCTATCTAAAATTTAAGATCTGTTTTTCCTCTGAATCATCGGATTCTTTCATCATAGACTTAATTCTTATCCTGTCATTTAAAAGTAAAGATGTAACTGGGGAATAAAGCCTTGGGGCTCTTTTTTTTAAATTTATATCCAAATTCAGGGCAAATATAACATGTCTTTTTATCTCCATCATTACAGATGGTTTCTGGTGAAATATTTTTGGCTATTATTATGCTGGGGTAAAGACTTCTAAAATCAAAGTAAATGATATTTTCGTGCGATCATTTAACTGGTTCTTCTACATATCCTCCCACATTCCCTTCAAATTTACTCCAGTCTTTCTTGGGCTTTTCTGTCTTGACTCTTCCTGCAAAAATTGGGTGTTTTTTATCTCTTTTAACTATCAAAATAGTATGTTAATTTTCTGATTAATTAAAATAAATACATAAGATATTAATTACAATAGTTTTTATAAATTTAAATAGTGTTTTAAAATATAGTTAAAAAGAAAATTTCATGTTTTTGGTGAAAATAGTGATGAAAAACGCGTGCAGAGCAATAATCGAAGATATACTGGAAGGAAATATCCAGACGAAACGCGAGCTTGAAAAAGCCAAACATAAGGCGTGCAGGGACTACAATCTTAAAAAATTCATGAGTAATGCGGACATACTGGAAAATGCAACTCCTGATGAAAGAAAGAAGATAGCGGCTGTTATCAGAAAGAAACCCACAAGAACAATTTCTGGTGTTGCCATAGTTGCTGTAATGTGCAAACCCCATAAATGCCCTCATGGTAGGTGTCTTTACTGTCCTGAAAGTGATATAGCTCCTCCAAGTTATACAGGAGAAGAGCCAGCAGCTTTACGTGCTAGAATGTTTAATTTTGACCCATATCTACAGGTTTACAACCGGCTGCTTCAGCTTGAAAGTATTGGGCATCCTTTAGATAAAGTTGAACTAATTATAATGGGCGGAACATTTCCTTCTTACTTCCTGGATTATCAAGAATGGTTTGTTACTAAATGTCTGCAGGCAATGAACGATTTTGGAGTAAAAGAAGTATCAGTAAATAGTGATCTATCCCATGACTTTAAAAAATCCGATTTAACTGATAGAATTAAAATTCCTGGCAGATTTAGGTATCTAAAAGATACTCAAAAGAAAAATGAAAATTCAGATATACGATGCGTTGGAATGACCTTTGAAACCCGCCCTGATTACTGTAAAATAGAAGATGTTGATAGAATGCTTGAAATGGGTGTTACAAGGGTTGAACTTGGAGTTCAGACTATTTACAATTACATTTATAAACGTATTGAACGAGGACATACAGTAGAAGATACTATTGAATCTGCAAGAATACTCAGAGATTCAGGGATTAAAGTAGCTATGCACCTCATGCCTGGGCTTTTTGCAGATTTTGATAGAGATCTAAGAATATTTAAGAGATTATTTTCTGATGAACGGTTTAAACCAGACATGCTCAAGATATATCCTTGTTTAGTTACTAAGGGCTCAAAGCTTCATGAAATGTGGGAAAAAGGAGAATATAATCCCTATACAAGTGAAGAAGCTGTTGATTTAATAGTTGAAATCAAAAAGATTCTTCCAAAATGGGTTAGAACCATGAGGATACAGAGAGATATACCATCTCCCCTGATTGAGGCTGGAGTTAAAAAATCTAACCTCGGCGAACTCGTATACAGAAAACTCCATTCTCAAGACATCAATTGCAAGTGTATTCGGTGCAGAGAAGTTGGTCATAAAGCATCCTATGGAATTGAACCCAAACTTAATAATGTGAAATTTTTAAAAGAAGAATATGAAGCAGGGAACGGTGATGAGCTTTTCTTATCATTTGAAGACACTAAAAAGGATATTTTAATTGGATTTTTAAGGCTCAGAATACCATCTCTTAAAGCCCATAGACCTGAAATAGATGATAAAACTGCTCTTATAAGGGAACTGCATGTTTATGGTTCGATGATGCCATTAGGCGAAAAAGATGAAAATGCATGGCAGCACATGGGTTATGGCGAAAAGCTACTTGTTGAAGCTCAAAAAATTGCATCAGAAGTTTATGATAAGGATAAAATACTGGTTACAAGCGGAATAGGGGTTCGAAATTACTATAGAAAATTTGGCTTTAAAAAATTAGGGCCTTATATGGCAAAAAATCTTTAAATTATAGTTATAAATCTTAGGACGTTAAATTATGGATTTGATTAAATATCCCAATAAATTGGCAAAAATGATAGATTACACCAATGTTAGTAGAGATGCGACCAGAACTGATATTAAAAGGCTCTGTGACGGTGCAAAAGAGCATAATTTTGGATGCGTATGTATTAACCCAACATACGTTAATCTTGCCTTAGATCAGTTGAAGGGCTCTGATGTAAAGGTTTGTACCGTTGTAGGATTCCCTTTCGGGGCAAATACCTCTAAAATAAAGTTTTTTGAAACCAAGGATGCTGTTGAATCTGGTGCAGATGAAGTAGACATGGTAATGAACATTGGTCTCCTTAAGTCTAAATTAGATGAAAGCGTTAAAGAGGATATAAATGGGGTAATAATGGCTGCAAATGGCCGCACAGTTAAGGTAATTATAGAAACTGGGTTGCTAACTGAAGAAGAAAAAATAAGGGCATGTAAGCTAGTAGAAGAATCTGGAGCAGATTTTATAAAGACTTCCACTGGTTTTGGCACTTCCGGCGCAACTGTAGAAGATATTGATCTTATGAAGGAAACTGTTGGGAAAAATGTAGGTATAAAAGCCTCAGGCGGCATTAAAGACCTGCAAACAGCTTTAAATATGATAGAAGCCGGTGCTACACGAATTGGAACATCAAATGGCGTTAAAATCATGGAAGAACTGTTACAGTCATACAGGTGAAATAATGAAAATCGAAATTGAAGTGGTGGGAAAAGGAAAAGCTATTGGAATATTGGATGATAGAAATAAAAAAACGGCAGAAAAAGTATACAAAGCACTACCAATAGAAGGAAAAGCAAACATATATTTTGAAGAAGTCTATTTTACCATTCCTGTAGGTCTAGATTACGAAAACCCTTCTGGAAAATCAAAATGCGGTGATATATCCTACTGGCCGCCAGGAAATGCCTTTTGTGTTTTCTATGGTGATTCACAGCCAGCATCCGATGTAAACCATATCGGCGAAATTACAGAGAATTTAGATGTGCTAAAGGCAGCGGAAGATGGCGATAGAGTTATAATTAGAAAGAAATAATTTTATTATATCTTATAATTCTTTTATTTCAGTGTATAGTGTATTCCTCTTAGCTGGAATCCTTCCAATATCTCTTATCACTCTTTCTAATTCGCTTGGAGGGGTATACACTCCATGTGCAGCTCCAGCAGATCTTGATATATTCTCTTCTCCTAAAGTACCGCCAAGATCATTTGTACCTGCCATAAGACAAATTTGAGCAAATTTAAAGCCGAGTTTAACCCATGAAACCTGAATATTTTTTATTAAATCCCTGAACATTAATCTTGAAACAGCATAAAGTTTTAAATCTTCTGCACCTGTTGTACCTGCATTAGAAATTCCCTGTTTAAAAATTGGGGCATTTTTATGCATAAAGCTTAAAGGAACAAATTCTGTAAATCCACCAGTTTTTTTCTGAATATCCCTTAAAATCTCGAGATGTTCAATTCTATGATCTATATTCTCAATGTGGCCATACATCATGGTGCATGTCGTTGGAACTCCTGCTTTATGCGCTGTTTCAACTACATCAATCCATTGAGCTGTTTGAAGCTTTCCAGGACATATAATACTCCTTACATCATCATTCAATATTTCAGCAGCAGTTCCCGGCATTGATCCAAGTCCAGCATTCTTCAACATTTTAAGTGTCTCTTTTATTGATAGATCCGCCTTTGAAGATCCATAAAATATCTCCATTGGAGAAAATGCATGTATATGAACATCTGGAACTTCTTCTTTAACTTTTAAAAGAATATCTTCATAAAAATAAGCATCGATATCTGGATGAAGACCTCCCTGTATACAGACCTCAATTGCACCATCATTAACAGCTTTTTTTGTCCTTCTTACAATTTCCTCAATGTTTAAAAAATAGGCACTTTCATCATCAGGGTTCTTTTTAAATGCACAGAATCCACAGTTTCCTGTACAGATATCTGTAAAATTAATGTTCCAGTTCTGGATAAATGTAACATTATCTCCAACTAACTTTTCCCTGAGCAGGTCTGCAGTAATAATCAGCGCTTGAAGTTCTTTTCCTCTGATTTCCATTAATTTTTGTGCTTCTTCAACTGAGATTTCCTTTTCAATGCTTTTTTCAAGTATATTCTGTATCTCTGGATCAATGTTCAGATTTTTAAACATGCGATTTCATATAATCTTCATTATCTTAAAAGTTTTGGTATATTATAATAATGACCTACAAACAACCAGACATCCCTAATATTTTTATAACTTATAAGTTAAAGTATAAATCCATAGTTCACTATCTACAATATTCCATTAATCATGGGTCATCTTATTTTTTTTCGATATATGCTATGCTCATTTACCATAACATTATGGGGTTTATCATAGCCAGATCTTGGATTAAAATAGATAAGTTTAAATATTATGGTTGCATAGCTTAAACTGGAGGTGAAATTATGGCTGAATTACCAATTGCTCCAGTTGGAAGGATCATAAAAAATGCTGGTGCTCAAAGAATAAGTGATGATGCAAAAGAAGCTTTAGCAAAATCCTTAGAAGAAAAAGGTGAAGAAATTGCAAAAAAAGCTGTAGAGCTTGCAAAACACGCTGGAAGGAAAACTGTTAAAGCTGAAGACATCGAAATGGCTGTTAAAACAGCCTAATTTTTTTATTTTATTTT
Organism: Methanobacterium sp.; assembly: GCA_030017655.1. Classification (NCBI taxonomy): domain Archaea; kingdom Methanobacteriati; phylum Methanobacteriota; class Methanobacteria; order Methanobacteriales; family Methanobacteriaceae; genus Methanobacterium; species Methanobacterium sp. The sequence continues at coordinate 42,148 of JASEIM010000016.1, forward strand.
ATTCTATTTCAATCATACTATTTTTATCTATAAATGTTAATATTACCCTTTACTTGGATGAATACATTGTTTATTATTATTTAAATTGCATTGTATCCCTAATAAAATGAATTTAAATAACAAAAAATAAATAGTCCAGGCTAACAAAAATAAGATCGATATTATTATTTAGGAGGCCGTTAAATGAGCACAATGGATAATTTAAAAGAAGCTTTTACTGGAGAATCCGAAGCAAACAGAAAATACTTAGCTTTTGCTAAAAAAGCTGATGAAGAAGGATTTTTACAGGTTGCAAGATTATTTAGAGCCGCAGCTTATGCTGAAACTGTACATGCACATAACCATCTTCAATTTATGGGAGCAATAAAAAGCACCGAAGAAAATCTCAAAACAGCAATCGAAGGAGAAGTTGCTGAATTTAAAGAAATGTACCCAAAAATGATAGAATTAGCTAAAGAAGAGGGTGAAAAAGGCGCATTATGGAGCTTTGATGTGGCAAACAAGGTAGAAGAAATTCATGCAGGACTTTATCAAAATGCGTTGGATAACCTTGGAGAAAATGTGGAAACATTTTATTATGTATGTAATTTCTGTGGAAACACAGTAGAAAAAGAAGCTCCGGAAATATGTGCAGTCTGCGGAGCACCTAAAAAAGAGTTCAAAAAAATAGAATAAATAAAAATTTATTCTAAAAACTTTTATTTTTTATTCAAATACCCCTAAAAAAGAAAAAGGAGAAAAAAAATCTTATTTTCCTATAAGTCTAAGTCCTGTTATTGCTGCTGTGTTAGTATCAAGCGCTCTTAAATCATCTGGAGAGAAGTTACGTATGTCATTGTGACCAGCAAGTTGTGCTAGCATCTTTGTTTCTTCTGTCATAGATTTAATGTAGTTTCCAACTCTTTCAGCGGCTATGTCAACGTCCATTCTTTCTCTTAAGATTGGATCTTGAGTTGCAACTCCTACAGGACATTTTCCTGTGTAACACATACGGCAAGCACGGCATCCTGCAGCAATCATTGCTCCAGTTCCAATATATGCAGCATCAGCACCCATAGCCATGGCTTTAGCTACATCAGCACCGCTCCTTATCCCTCCAGTAATTATAAGGTCTATTTCATCCTTCATGCCCATTTCCTCAAGGGAATTTACAGCCTGAACAAGTGAAGCAAGTGTTGGTACTCCAGTATGTTCAATAACTACTTCAGGAGCAGCTCCTGTTCCACCTTCCATTCCATCAACTGAGATTATGTCAGCTCCTACTTCTGCAGCGATTCTAACATCTTCATCCACCCTTCCAGGTCCTAACTTAACTATTATTGGAATACGCCAGTCAGTTACTTCCCTTATGAGTTCAATGTGCTTTGCAAGATCTCCTTCTTTGGTTGCGTCCAGGAATCTGCATGGACTTAATGCATCAGTTCCAATAGGTATACCTCTTATTTGAGCTACTTCCGGACTGACCTTCTCTGCAAGTAGGTGCCCTCCCATTCCTGGTTTCGCTCCCTGACCTATTTTTACTTCAATAGCATCTCCAGCGTTTAAATAATCAACTGAGACTCCAAATCTACCAGAGGAGTATTGAACAGCCAGTTTATCAGCATATTCTCTTTCTTCTGGAAGCATTCCACCTTCACCAGTGTTTGCACATGATCCTACAAGTGATGCACCTTTAGCAAATGCTATTTTACATTCCTTACTTAGTGCACCAAATGACATTCCTGCAATTAAAACTGGAGTATCTAAAACGAGAGGTTCTTCTGCATACCTTGTCCCTAGAACAACTCCTGTATTACAGGCTTCTCTGTATTTATCTACCGGGGCAATTGATGCCTGGGCTGGTAGTATGATAATGTCATCGAAGTTTGGAAGACGTCTTTCAGTTCCAAAACCTCTTAATACATATTTACCTGCTTTAGATGTGAATCTTATATCTGCAATAGTTCTTGGATCCCAGATACTTCCAGCACCGCTTGGTATTAAAACAGGACATGCTGCAAAACATGATCCGCACATTATACACCTTGATTTATCGATTTCTGCATGGTTATCTACTATTTGAATTGCATCTGTTGGACAGACAATTTCACATGTTCCACAAAACACACACAGACCCTGTGTGGCATTTGCAAGGTCTGAAGAATCATATGGGACCAATGCTGAGCTTTGTGATGATGATCCGTTTATTTCAAATCCCTGCTGGATTCCTGTGGCCACATCCCTTACATCTACTGCTTTTAAGCACTTATGTTCGCATGCCTCAACACATGCGAGTTTTCCACCGTTAGTTTCAGCGCATTGCTGCTCACATTTTAGCATCAAGTCTTCAGTGTAAGTTATACTTCCAATAGGACACATTAAGACACATAATCTACATCCAATACACTTATCATGGTCAATTTTCACAACGCCGTTTTCACGATATATTGCGTCTCTAAAGCATCCTTTAATACATGACGGATTTATGCACTGTTGACAGACTGTTGTCTGGTATCCTTTGGTCATTTTATGTAAAAATAATGCGCTATCATTGTTAACTTTACTGCAAGCCTCTACACATTCATTACATCCATCACAATCTTCTGGATTTGTTAAAAGAATTTGTTTCATTTTTGATCACCCGTAAAATGGTCTTAATTTTTTAGGTTCGAGTTTAGTGAAATTACTGATATCTGCTTCTATTTTATAAGTATCAAAGATTTCCTTAAGTTTATTTTTATCATCAGAATCTAATTCACGCACTTCAGCGTTTGTACCGGTTTCATATGTTCCCCCAATGTAAATAGATCCTCCAATCATCCAGTCCCCGGTATCATTTCCTGCATTACCAGTAACGATAATATCACCACTTAACATGTAAAGACCGGCTAAATTTCCAATATTGCCATCAATAACAAGTACTCCTCCTTTGTTCAGCTGCCCTATTCCATTACCAGCATTTCCTCTGACAACGATTGTTCCTGCATAGGTTCCAAAGCCAACTCCATCTTCTGCTGAACCATTAACTATTATTTCCCCGCCTGTCATGTTATCTCCAACATAACGGCCGGCATTACCATCAATTTCTATTTTTGCACCATCAGTTAATGCACCTACAAAATCTCCAACATCACCTTTTAAAGTGATACTAACTCCTTCTTTGAGTCCAACTGCTATAGAATCTAACTTTTCAGGGACTTCAATCTTTAAAAGATTGTTATCATTTGCTATTTCTTTTTTTATTCCACTATTAATTTGACGTGTGGATATTTCCTCATTGGATGTCACTTCTTCGGTCATTTCCTCCGTTCCTCCATTTATCCATTTTTTATAAGATAAATAAGGGGTACTTAATAAACCTTGTTATCTGTATAACTTTTATTATAGAACATTCAATATTAAAGTGAGAATAATCTTACAATATTAAATTATTGAAAACCAGAACCTAATTTGAGGTGACCAGATGAGAACTTTGATTACTAACCTTAAAGGACAGTGTTTATTTAATGTATCAATGAAGACACAGGCTGAAGGCTTAATTTTAATAAGTGATAAGCATCATAGAAAAACTGAGCTTGATAAATTCATTAAAGGCGGAGAAATTATAATAGATACCGATGATCCTATAGAAATCTGTGAAAGAATTGCAGAAATAATAAATGCAGCTAAAAAACATGGTGAAATATTCATCGCATGTGGAGGAGATGGTCTTGGCTCCCTGATCAACTTTGTGGCAAATAAAGAAGGTGTAAATGCTATTTTTACCTGTCATAATGAGAAAATAATAAGAATTCCTGTTTTAAAATTAGATTTATCCAAAACAAGACTAAAAATCCTGGAATTTTTGTCTTCTGAAGACCTAACTGCGGCTGAAATAGGACAAAAAGCTGATATATCACGTGCTATGGTCTATAAACATTTAGCAGGGCTCATGGATATGGGACTTGTAGAAAAATCAAGATTTTTTGAAAAATTCGCCATTACAGAAGCAGGGAAAATTGCAGTTATATAAAAAAAGTGATTCAAAATAAGTATTTATATATATTATTAATTAAAAATAAGGTTATTATTCTACAGGATATTCAATACGGAGCTTGTATCCTGCTTTTTCACTAAGCAGCACTGTTCCTGGGATGAATTGATTTTCATATTCTTCCACAATTTTGGACATGTTCTCATAAGATTCATATTTGTCATCCACAAGTCCCTTCTTTACAAGGATCATATATCTTATTTTCATTATTTCATCTTTTAATTTTTCCATTATATCACCAAAATATCCTAACTTTGTAAACAAAATTTAAAGATATTGTAACCATAGTAATAAAGTATTGAAACTACTATATAAATATTATCAATAATTTGATTAAAAAATGAATTTTTATCCATCATAACAGGTATATTATATGAACAAAATTAACTATTTTAAATGAAAAAATAAACATTTCTTTATAAATACTATCATTATTACATTTTATTACATTAATTGTTCTATTTTCTTTCAATAATTGGATCATTGTCCAAAAAACATGAACATATATCAATATAATGCAAATATTTATATACATTGTTTATTCAATATTAATTTAGTAAAAAATTTAATAAGGGATATAATGGGCACAATACTTAAGAATATGTCGGTTGAAAGAGTTCCGGGGAAAATGGTAAAATCTGTTGTTGAAACACTTCAAAAAGAGGGATACAGTGTAAAAACTAACCTACAAAGACATCCTAATGGAATTTCAGGAGTAATTCCTATTAAATTCGGCAGATATATTCCAGATATATTCGCATTTCGTGGAATAAATGATATTTTAGTTGTGGAATTTGAAACATGTACCGATATTCTATCACCTGAAGTTGAAAATAAGTGGAAATTTCTGGCTTCTAAATCCTGTTTTAATCTTCACTTAATAGTTCCTTTTGGCTGTAAAGAAAAGGCCTATATGAAAAGCAGAATAAAAAACATCCCAGTTACTGTCCATTGCATAGATAAATTTGAAGAATCACTGAAATTTGCCATGGAAATGTCCAAATAAATTTATTATAATTGAATTTCTTTCATATTTTTAAAAGAAGAAAAGAGATCAAAAAGTTCATTTTCATCAATTTCTCTATAACTCAATTGAAAAATATACTTATCCTCATTTTCTTCAATAATTAGAGCAACTGGAGATATATCTAAAAGTCTTAAACCTGCAGTAATATTTAAAACATCCACAACTGGATAAATAGTTCTTCCTTCAACTTCAAAAGGTTCTAATACTGTCCTCTTTATTTCTAAATTATTTGAAAATTCTTTCATCATTATCTCATCTTTCTAAGTTCGTTGAAAAGAGATCTAAAAGATCTTTTGGTCAATGCTCTCAATGATTCAATTATTATCCAGAAGAGCCTTAACTTAATTTTTAAGGTTATTTTACCATCTATTCTTTCTTTTTGAAAATCAGGTTCTACAGATAAAGATGTATTTTGAAAAATACCTGTAAAAGCAGTTAAAGACCATAAATAACCACATATAACTACAGTATCCACTGGACTGCCGAGTCCAATGAT
>JASEIM010000017.1:0-23951 GCA_030017655.1 Methanobacterium sp.
TTTGGAAAATAAGGCTCCTTATTTTCCAAAAAGATGTCTATTCAAGGGATCTAAAATTTATACTAGATCCCTTATTCCCCTACTTGATAAAAAATAATTTTAATAAGTTATTAATTTTGAAATAGTGAACGAATTTAAATCAATATCTTAAAAGCGGATGATAATATTTTAAAACTCAAAACCTTAATTTTAAGACATTTAAAAAAAAAAGAAAAATGGAAAATATTTATTTTCTGAAGAAGCCCAATATGTCTGCTCTAAAGTATCCAAAACCTACTAAACCAATTAATAGCACGACACCAACAATGGCTGCAATAGGCATACCTGTCTGGGAAGAACTTGAATTAGCATCTGATTTAGAAACTTCATAAGCTTTCTGTTCTCCCTGATCACCAGGACTTTGTCCTGCATTGGATTGTTGCTGATTGTCGCCGCTTGATGGGTTGTTGGAGCTTGCTGCTGATACTTGTTTTCCTGAAGCTGAACCTTCAGAAGGATTAATTGATGGATTTTGTGGATTCACTTGATTTGGTGCAAATGATGGATTCATTGTTGCAGAGTACATTTGTGCGTTGAACTTTGCTAAGATATCTGGATTTATGTACTGAGTAGCCCATTGTATCATTGCCAGGTTCCCGCAGCTGCAGTCACAGCATGCAACACCATTTTGAGCTATCATCTTTGACCATGTGTTAGCAACCAGCTTTAAAGTAGCCTGATCAGCCTTCCAGTAACCTTCGTATGCCATTGTGAGCAGAGTTCCAGAAATACTTATCATGGCATATGGATTTTTAGAATTAAACCATTCCATAGTGCCCAAGTTGTATTTGTCTTTTATATACACATCTACTATTTCATTCCACATCCAATCTTCGACTATATGTGGAGCGGTTAGTTCCCAACCTGCCTGGTGATTTACAAATCTGTTTGATACTGTTCTGGCACCACTGTAACCTTCATCTATCATACTTTGAATCCATTCAGGGTTGAAGTAACGTGTTCTCATTTCAATGGTCATGAATTCTTTAAGATCAATGATTTTAGGATTTCCATTGTTAGCATAGTAAACAACGTTCAATTTTGGGGCTTTACCATTGTTCATTTTCTCAATTGCTAATGATAAACCTCCAAAGTAGTCGAAGTAGTCGTCGTTATCAAGAACCCCGTAAAGGTTAGTGCTTCTACTGTGGTAAGCTGTATCAATACCCTGTAATAAGTGTTTAAATAAACCAGGAGTTGATCCTCCCCAATTTCGTTCACTGTACGCATGACTCATCCGGTTAAGATAAATATCTGCCAACTGATTCCTGTCTTCAACTTCCCATGACTGTTCCACAGCTTTATTGACCCCTGCACCGTAATCACCGACTGATGGGGCAAATATGCGAGTTATAGCCATTTCTCCAGCATCATTAGGATTCATACCTTGTGAAATATAGGTTTGAGTATCCTGTACCCAATGTTTTGCTATGTAATTGGTGCTGATTGACTCATTTCCTTTGAAATTAGTATACTTGGCATCCTCAAGAGTTTTTACAACGTAATCAAGGGACTGCTTTAGACTTGGATACTGTTCTATAATCTGATTATAAGATGCCGCAAGGGCAACCCGATAAGAACGGTCCATATTTATCAACAGTCTTGGGAATAGATCTCTGAATAGACCACTTGTAGTGACAATCGGATCAACTCTTGGTCTACTGGTAAGGTTTGATTTACCACTCGCATTTCTAACAGCATTTAAATCAGCTAAAAGAGTACCTAAAGGAGTAGCTTTTAAGTTGCTGGCGCTGCCAGTTGAAGACCATGTAGGTTCTATACCCATCATCCTCAAAACAAATGATGCCATAGTACCGTCGTCTCTTACTGTCTCCACACACCATACTACTGCTGCGATTTTTTCTGGAATATTATCCAGCTGAGCTAAAGCCATATCTGCCAGCTTCTTACCCAGGTTCCATGCTACTTTGGTCGGCATTAAATTTTCTGAGGTTGCATAGAAATTATTTCCTGTTGGAAGAGCTTCTGGATTTCTAATAGGATCATGAGCTGTACCTGGTGTAACGAATCCTGCAGAAAGTGCATTTAACAGCGAATTCATTTCTGAACTGAAACTTGCATTAATTTTGTTAGCATAACCTAGAGCTTCAATTAATTTAGTTTGTATTGTGGAATTTGATGTTAATTCAATAACAGTTTTTTCTCCTGTAAATAATTGCAGTATCCAGTTTTGTGTGATATTATTTAGTTCTTCAGCCTGGTTGATACTCAGATTATCGAAGTTCCAACCTTTTTCCATTGCTAAAAGTCTTTGTAAAGAGGGATTTGTTGTTCCTCCATCAGAAGATATCATTGCTGCAGCTAAAAGGGCAATTTCAGTGTCATTCCATTTAAGACCAAAGGTATGCAATCCTAGTGGCATCAAAGTTTGTTGAAGAGTTACCAGATAGTCTTCTACTTTTTCGATGTCATTTTCAGTCATCTGGTCAACATTATTGATTTCAAGATCGCTTCCAAGGTTCATTTCTTTGACTTTTTGTTTTATAGCATTTCTTGTTTCCTGTTTTAGTGGGTTTGAATCAGGAGTAGTTGCATAAGTGTCCAGAAGAGCTTTTAGTTCCAGGAATCCACCGTAAAGTGTTGTAGTTTTCATAGTTGGAGTTAAATGGTCTATAATAACTGCTAATCCTCTTCTTTTTGACTGCATACCTTCACCAACACCATCGACGATGTAGATATAGATTGAAGGTGTGGTGCCGAGGCAAATATTAGAGTAATCAAAGTCTGCTAAGGCTACTTGTTTTCTTGGAAGCCATTCATATGTAGCGTGCCTTCCAAGGTGTATCTGAGCATTAGCTTTAAACTGGTTGTTTACCCATGCATACCACGCCAGATATTGATGTGGTGGTGCTAAAATTGTGCTGTGATAGAATTTTGCAATGTCAGCTTCCCAGCCTCTTTGTGGTTCTGGGCCGATAAAAACGTTTCCGAATTTCATTCCCGGTATAACAATATATTTTCTGCCATTTTTAGTAACAGTCATTATATCTCCTGGTGATTGTCCCCAACCAGTTAATCCTGAAATTCTTAACGCCACGAATGCATTTTTTGCAAAATAGAAATTATTCCATGGATTGGTTGCATTAGCATTGTTACGGGTATTTTCTACGACTTCTATAAGTGAATTGCTAATATTTGTGATTAATGTCTTAATTTGTTGTGCTTTATCTGGATAAGTATCTGCTAAAGTGTTCATTTCCTGTGTCCATTTGTTAATGGTGTTTAAAGTTGCATTATATGCGCTGTCACTGTCTTTAACGTAATTTAATGATACTTTTACTATTTCTTCAATGAAACCTACTGGTCCTTCAATCACTTGCTTTTGAGCTATCGGATCTAAGGTTTTAAACCATTCTTCATACTCTTCTGCATCCCATAATATCGTATGTGGATTGTTAGCCAGTTTTTCCAGTTCTCCAGGTGCCCAATTCGCAACGTTAATTCCTCTATCAATCATCATCTTTACGAGTAAATCTGCAGTTTGAGGAATATCAGTTACATTATATCCTTGCTGTTTTAAACCATTTAGTATCTCAATAATACTTTCAGGCACAGCAAGATAGCTGGCTCCAATGTTCTGTTTTCCTGGTGGGTAATTATAGTAAATTAGAGCTATTTTTTTATCTGAATTAGCCATTTTTCTAAGTTTTACCCAGTTAGCTACTCTATCCGCCAGATAATCCATCTGCTCAATTATAGGAGTATAGCTTATTATTTCTACTCCTGTGATGTTGTCAATACTTTTTGCGGGGGCAGCCACGAAAATAGGTTCAATAATTCCCTGAGTCTCTGGAATAGCTATCTGATAGTAAGTATCACTCCATAAAAGTCCATCATCAGAAAGCAACCATTCACCTTCTTCCCTTTTCGTAGAAATCATTGCCCTGAATACAGGGACATTCATATTCTCAAATAGATTAGCTGTTTGGTTTACAAATCCTGATCCAAGTGTGAATGTAGTAAAACTGACTAATGAATCTATCCTGTATTTAAATAGGCTAGGATTAGCTTCATATTCAGTGTTATTTATTATTCGGTTGGGGTTTGCGGGATCGTATATGAAGAACTTTACCATGGCAGAATAGACATTATTGGGTATTGTTCCGTTAACTCCCGTAGTTCCGGAGTAAGCCCCTACAACAGGAATAACATTTAAGCCTCTTGAAACAAGTTCGCTGATGAGACTTTCAAAATGCGCCATATCTCCAGATAGTAAAACGCTGTCAAGTCCTACAATTCCTACTGTACCTTTGTTTGTATCAATAGGATATTGTGCAAGATATTCTGCTAAACTGTAGAATATTTTACCGTCTCGATATAACATTTCTGCAGGTAAAGTTGTGTAGTTTGCAGGTTCCCATGCAGATGGCCATGTTCCCCCATTCATTACTGTAAAATGCTTTAAGGCTAGTTTAAACTGATTTTCATAATTTATATTTCCTTTTTTAGCATAGTACATACCATATTCTATCCAAGCCGCTATTTGTGGATAAGTGGCTTTATATCCATTTAATCGTGCCTCATTAGCGTTTTTTAGGTCGTAGAGTATGGTATTTTTAGTATTTGTGTTACCTAACACCGTACTATTTATTCCGCTGAAAAGTTTTGTTCCGTTTATTTCACTTTTATTTGTTAAATCAGGGTCACTTTCTAGAATGAGGAATATTTTATTTGGTTTGTTATGTGCTATCTCAGGATAATTAGTAATTACATTCTTAAAATTACCTGAATCGAATAGCCATTCAGCAATAACAATATCTGCATCTTCAATTAGCTTTTTAAGGTCGTCCGGATTCATTTTAGCAATCTGAGTTGTAGTTCGTACGTCAAATTTTGCAAGCCATGTATTCTTGTCATTTGGATCGTAACCAGGCTGACTAGGATTAACCAAGTCCATAACTTTCTTTGCAGCCTCATTGGTCATTTTTGAACTTGTTGAAGAGTGTATGATGAGTACTTTAGGATCAAAAAGCCCACTTTGGCTATTTGTTTGTTCATTAGTTGAATTATTGGTTCCAGAATCTGTATTTGATGAATTATTTCCTGTTTGTTGACTTTGTTGAGTTGATATGGTTGTATTTGATGAACCACCTCCAGTTAAAGTATCTTCTGCTGAAACTACTCCACACAGTGCTAATGCGAAAACAAATGTCATTATTAGTAAAATCACTTGTCTTCTAATATTTTCACCTCCTTTTTGTTTATAAAAGGACTTTAAAAATTACTGATATTTAATACTTTTTATTACTCTTTTATTATTACTTTTAATGCCAAATTATGCAGTTTAGTAATAAAAAAGGGTTAAAGTTAATAATATTCGCTTGAATAGCCCTTATTTTTTAATACTAGCTATTCTAGATCATTAAAATAGTTTAAAATTTATATAACATGTTATTAACTGACATTAAATTTTTAGGGTGGTAGATTAAGGCATTTTTACAACTAAATCACGTATATACTATTTATAATTAAATTTAATCGATTTTTGTGTAAATTTATAAAAATGGTTTAATTATATTCGAATTAATTGAAATAAAGCTATAAATAACGCTAATTGATCCTTAAATTGTTAATCAAAAGTAATACTTAGTATTATTACTAAATCCACTAAAAATTCTTAAAAATAAATTAAAAAGTAATAAATTGAAAGGAAAACCTATCATCCAATTTTCATGAAATTTTCCTTTTCATCCAGAAAGCTCCAACAGCAAGCCCAACTATGGTTCCAACTAAAATTCCTGCTAAAAAGGGGGTTAGAAATCCTCCAGCATTTTCATTTTGTGAGTTTGTTGTGTTTAAAAGAATTAAACCATTTTTAATGTCATTTTCATCAGCAGAACATACAAATATTCTGTTTGATACATCCGGGTTCTTGGATAAAAATTCATTAACTGTATCTTGGTAAGCCACTGCCAAAATCTTCTTATCAGGATTTTCCAGTGCATGTTCCAGTTCATGTGAAACATCAGCATCTGATTTAAAGTTGTATACTGTGATATTCAATCCCATTTTATCCACTAATTTTTTAGCCATTATTCCGCTTGAATTATCTCCAATAACAATCATTGTAGCTGAATCCGGTGTAACATGTACTCCATGGGCGTTGACTGTCCCTATCATCCCAAGTAAGATTATAAGTAAAAAAATTGCTTTTATTTTCATTATTTATCCTCCTTTTAAATTTTGTTCAGTTTTAATAGTTCAGGTTTTACTTTGGCAATAAATGACACTATGAAAACATTGGCAACTCCTTCAATTACTCCAATAAACAAATAGAAAGGTATCAGTGTGGCCATTAACATTTCCAAAGTTGCTACTCCTGCTGCCACCAATATCACTACTTGAGTTAAAGTAGCAATTACTATCCCCATTAAAGTGCCTGAAAAAACACTTAAACTCTCATTAAGTTCAAAACTTAATTTATAAAATATGTAAGTTGAAAAACTAAGCGCTACACCAATTGTTAGAGTATTAGCACCCATGGTGGTTATTCCTCCGAATCCTAAAAGTAAAAACTGGACTATAAGACATAAAAAAGCCACAAAAGCACCGCTTAAAGGCCCGAGTAATATAGCTACAATAGGTATGAGAAAAAAATGCATGGGCACTCCAAAAGGCGAAGGTATTGAAATAGAAGACACTGTTACTGCTGCTGCAGCAAAAATCGCTGTATAAACTGTTCTCTTCTCAGTTTCTTCATTTCGAGAAAGCTTAAACAAGTATATTATTAATATGGCAATGGTTAAAATCCAGTAAATTACTGATTGCCATAACGGTATAAGTCCATCAGGTAAATGCAAAATCCAAGCCTCCCTTTTTCAAATATTATTAAATTCAATGTGTTTTCGTAATTATTTTAAAAGACCACTTTTGAATAGAAGTCCAACAGCAGCAAAACCCCCCATAAGACCTAAAATAGGGCCAAGAATACCCCAAGAAGAACTTTCTGAGTCTGAGGATGAAGATGAATTTGAAGCAGAACCTGTATTAGTAACTTCTTCATAAGGCTGGTTTTCAGCTTGATTATCAACATTCTGGCTGCCAGTATTCTTATTTTGGCTTGATTCTTCACTTGTTACTGTTTTTCTCTTTGGGACGTTAGTTGTTTTGCTGGTTGAGGTTCCTGTACTTGGAGTTGTTGTTGGATTAGAAGGTGTACTATTTGTTATTTCCTCAGGATAATAATCACCATGACCAGGATGCGCTGCTACCAGGCTGCAAAAAGTTAAAAGTGCCACAATTGTACATATAATCAATATTAATCCTCTTTTCATAATTTAACTCCTTATTTCGTTGTATTGTGATTTGGATAATCATTAATTTGACTTTTTATTTCTTTTAGTTAATTATTACTTATTATTTAAAAAAAAGAAAAAATAAAAAAATTTTTTTTATTTTATGAACCCGAATATACTGCTTTTAAAGAATCCAAGCGCTAATAATCCCCCAATAATTACAGCTCCAAGAATTATTAATGCTGTGCTAATTCCATCATCTGCAGATTTAGGAGTTGCTTTAGATACTTCATATGCATTGCCCTGTTGTGAACCTGCAACTTGACTTGTTGTTTCTGTTATAGTAGCTGCACTAACAGCAGGTCCAGAATCACCTATAGAACCATTAGCAAAGCTAGAACCATTATCAGAAGTTCCCTGAACTCCTTGTGGGGCAGGTATTACCGCAGTCTCATTTTGATTTCCATTTTGAGAACCTCCCTGTAGACGTATAAGATCTTCCTTGGTACGGATAGGTAATCCCTTAATATATTCCAAAGCATTGAGAGACCCATTACCTCCAGCTATTATTCTAGCCCATTCTTCTTCAGTTACCCATGTATCTGCTGTTAAGGATATCTGTGGGGGAGATTTCAGATTAGGGGATGAAAAATCTCCCCAATACAATCGTATGTATTCTTCATAAGAGTTGTAAGTTCCTTGGAAAGTCGGGTTTTTCCAGTTAATGATAACTACTCTTCTAGTTTTGGTCTCTTTATCGTAGACACTGAGAATCATAATATCACTACCAGTTGTGTTACTGGTCATTCGTTGACTGAAGTAGGTTCCTGCACCCGGAGAAATACCTAATAGATAGGAATAGATGTCATCTCTGCAGCTAATTGAATTACCTATTATTGCGTAACTTTCATTTTCTCCAATTGGGAAATTCTCGTAGATGTAGTTGGTAATCAAGTATCCTGGTGAACTACCACCACAAACATGGTTATGCCATAACCATGCCATTAAAGCGTCGTATGGTGGGTCGTACAGAATTACTTGGTCTATGATGCATGCAGATTCGTTTTTCGCTGTCAGATTTCCTGATAATGGGTCGTAGTAAATGGTTTTACTGGTCACAGTACCATTAGGATTTTCAAGACTGAATTGGAAGTATAATGGATTATATCTGGCATTGTGCACTGGCAGTAATGTTGCTCTACTAAGTCTGGATCCTAACATCTGGTAGATACCATCCATGGTCATGTCCATTACCTGTCCATTTACACGCACATAACCAGCAGATGTGAACACTGTGAGCTTAGAACTATCTTTATAGTCCATTAAATTAATTCCTCCTGCTTCAAATTGTTTAATGGCTTCTTCTACTGCTTTAGTTCCTATTTCTTTGATCTGGTCTTGAGTTAGGTTTCCAGTTGTGTAGTTGGTGGCAACCCTCTGATCTGCAATGTTGGTCATGTTGAGACCCAGTATGTAGTCCATGTCCAGTCCAAGAGCATCGCAAACAACATTTTTAGAGTCTACTCCTCCAGTTAGGTTGTTGTGAACTTCTTCGGTTATATTGTCAAAAACATACAGTATCTCAACTAGAGAGTCGGGATCGTTTTCTAATTTGCCAATTAACCATTTATTAAAAGCTAATTCACCAGCTATCCCCGAATATGCATTTAAGCCTGTTAGTTGTTTATATTTTTGCAGGATTGCGGTTTCGTTGAATCTCATTATTATGAGGGTTCCTTTTTTACTGGTGGGATTCCAGCGGATGAATCCAACCATGTTGTCTTCTGCAGTATTATAACCTACCCAAGAACGTTTTCCAGTTGTTAAATCCAGAGAATAACCAAATGCATCGTCATCTGAATTACCCGGCACACTAATTGACCTGTAACTTGTTGCTTCTAGATTTCCACTATCTCCATAAACTCCTGGTGGATAATATTTGAGTAGAAGATCTATCATTGCTTGTCCACTGATTGTTCCCAGACAAACGTGGCCATGGTAGGCGGCCTGTCTCAAGATGTCAGTAGAGAGTCCATCTTTCCAGGCATTAGCTAGACTAACATAGCCAAATGCATTATCACCGAATTTAGGTTTTATTACGTTGTTCCATAATGTTTGATCTATTGCAGAAAAAGTACCAACATAAGATGGTGTCAATGAACCGTTCTTGAAGAAAGCTGCAGTCAATAAACTCCCATTTCTGACTACGAAACAGAAATCCAAAGGATCTGTTCGTGTTGATTGGAATGTTAACAGGTTGCCCTGACCATAACTTATTTCACCATGCGAACCGTTCAAAATACCTTCTAAACAGTCTTCAGTAGTAGTACCGTTCAAGTATGCTAAACCAGCTGTGGTTATGCATAAAACATCGTCAGCTGTTGAGAAGTTTAATAGTTGGTCTGCTTTTTTGGTGACTTCTCGGCCTAGTTTGTAGGCAGCTGTAGCTTTCATGTTGAATGTTGCACTACCATAAAGGTTGGTGTCACTAGCATCCAAAGCATTTAAAAACACTTCAATCATCTGACTTTGAGTGGTATAACCTGGTGCAGAAACTGTTATATTGAACTTAGTGCCGTTAACAGCTCCAGGATAATCGAAACTCACCACGTAACCCTGAAAAGTCTGATTAAAAGTCTTGGTGAAATTAATATTCACACCATTACTGTCTTTAACCTTTATTTCAGGATTAATAACATCATCAGAGTACTCATAATTCACTTTCACACCAATTATGGGATCTACAAGCTGATTATTTCCAGAAGTTGATTGATTCAAATTAGTATCATTACCTCCCGTTGTTGATAAGTCGTCAGCCGCTACTGTTCCACAAATACACAGCGTAAAAAGAACTGCAAACACCAGTAATACCATATGCTTTTTGATTCCTTGATTTTTAATACTTATCACCTCCTTTTTTATTAGTAAAAAGACTTTAAAAGTAGGTGATATTTAATACTATTTATTACCCTTTTATTATTACATTAAAGTCCAAAACTGTCGTTTTAGTAATAAAAAAAGATTAAAATTATTACTACCTAATTGAATATCTTCAATTTTTTAATAAAATCGATTTAAGATCATTACAATAAGTCCAAGTAAAAATTAAATGTTATTAATTAACAATGATTATTAAAGGAAATAATAAAATACAAATTTTAAAATAAATTGTATATATTTGGTTTATATAGATATTTGCATAATTATTAGCGGTTTTTTTCTAAAAATATTCAATTTTAAAAGAATTAAATAAAATTAAATGTCGTATATACTGAATTATTTTTTCAAAATAATAATCAAAAATTAATACTGGTATTATTACTAAATCATCAAATAATATAAAAAAATACATTAAAAACAATAATACTAATAAAGATGTTCATCTAACTATAATAAGTCTTTTTCAACAAAAATAAAGTTTTCATCATAGTTTAAATTGTATTCTGCCTGATCCCATTTGAGTTTTTTAATAGCATTCTCTACAACTTTTAAATTAACCGAATTATATGGAAATGTTGTCCATGCTACACATGAACCTTTACCTGCAAGATCGGTATTTAAGTTTATAAGTTTTTCAATAACTTTATATTCAACTAAAATTTCATTTTCCACTTTTATTCCTCCAAAGGTTTATAGGGCATTTAAGATGCTTGAACGAATATGAATAAATGCCCTATACTTTTTCTTTAATTAATGAGGGTTTTTAATGGTTTTTAATTTTAGATTCCTCTGTTTTTGAATAAAGGAGGAAAAATGGCAAAGACTTGGAAATCAAAGATTTCTGGCATCAATCTCAATGATTATGGAAATCTCAATGATTATTGAATTATCAATACTTAAATTTTGCAAGATACTGATTAATACTTAAACAGGGGATTTTTTGCCTTTAGTAATACCTAATCGATTCTTGCAAAAACCTTGTTTTTTGCATGACCGAAAAATCCATCAACATCTTCGATTTTGGGGATTTTTAGACCTCTTTGCCATTACAAACAACAGATTATCCTTCTTTATATATAATACTTTCTATTTCAATCTTATTATTACTATTGTGATTAAAAACACCAGAATAGTAATAATTAATCTAAAACAAGTTCAATATTTAAAAAAAATATTACATTATAATAAATAAAATAGCCATTAGATAAGTCTTTAAAAAATAGATATATAAATTCTGCATTAGAAATTAAGTTCAATTATTACAAATACTGGTTTTTTTGAATTCTAATAATAAAGTTTATATAACTAAATATAGACATTTAAAATATCATTATAAATCATTAATAATTGGTGATAACTGTGGCACACAGACCTAAACCCAAAGAATTCAAGGATGATTTCTGGAAATCAAAAAAAATAAACATCTCAATCGGCGATATAGTTGAAACGGAACAAAGAGAAGAAGCTCCTGAGACAATGGGGCCAACTCCAAAACCCAATGTAACTGATCTAAGATCATGGGATATGAAATTATTAGAACGATATGAACCATTTTATGCACCTTTCTGTGATATGTGCTGTCTTTGTACATATGGAAAATGTGATTTAACAGGAGGTAAAAAAGGAGCTTGCGGAATTGATATAGAGGCACAGCAAGCAAGAATTGTACTTTTAGCATGTTGTATTGGCTCAGCAGCCCATTCAGGACACGCAAGGCACTTATTAGACTATTTAATAGAAAAAAAAGGCAAAGACTTCCCATTAGACTTGGGAATGAACATAGATATTGAAGCCCCTATCATGAGAGTACTTCTCGGCAAAAAACCCAAAACATTAGGTGATTTAAGAAACGCTCTTGATTATTTAGAAGAACAGATGGTCCATCTATTATCAGCGTGTCATACAGGACAGGAAGGAAGTAGCGTAGACTTCGAGTCAAAAGCACTTCATGCAGGATTAATGGATAATTTAGGGAAAGAAATTGGAGATCTTGCACAAATTGCTGCCTTAAATATGCCAAAAGGTGAAGATGCACCTTTAGTGGAACTTGGGCTTGGTACAATAGACCGGGAAAAACCCGTAGTACTTTGTATAGGTCACAATGTAGCTCCCGGAGCAGGGATTATTGATTATCTTGAAGATAAAGATCTTGAAGATGAAGTTGAAGTTTGTGGAATCTGCTGTGCAGCTTTAGACATAACTCGATACAATAAAAATGCAAAAGTCGTTGGACCCATATCAAAACAACTCAAATTCGTAAGAAGCGGAGTTGCCGATGTTGTTGTTGTTGATGAGCAGTGTGTAAGGACAGATGTTCTTGAAGAAGCCAGAAAGAACAAAGCTGCTGTAATTGCAACAACAGATAAAATATGTCTCGGTCTTCCAGACCTGACAGATGAGGATGCAGATAAAATCGTGAAACAACTGGTCAATGAGGAAATTGAAGGAGCTTTAATCCTTGATCCTGATAAAGTCGGAGAAGTAGCCACACGAGTTGCAATGCAAATAGCAAAAGACCGTGAAGCTCTTAAATTACTACCAGACCTTGATGAAATTACTGAAATGGCCAAAGAATGTACTGAATGTGGGTGGTGTGTACGTGTATGTCCAAACAGCCAGCCGATGATGGAAGCCGTGACTGGAGCGGCTGAAGGTGACTTTTCTAAATTCATAGAATTATACGAAAACGATGTTTGTTACACATGTGGCAGATGTGAACAGGAATGTGAAAGAGACCTTCCTTTAATATCTATGCTGACTAAAGTGGGCGAATATTACGTAAAAGACGAAAAATTCAATGTTAGAGCAGGAAGAGGGCCAGTTCAGGATGTTGAAATTAGAAAAGTGGGTGCACCAATTGTTTTAGGAGACATACCTGGTGTTATAGCCTTTGTTGGATGTACAAACTATCCTGAAGGTGGAGAAGATGTTGCTAAAATGGCTGAAGAGTTCCTTGAAAGGAATTATATCGTGGTAACCAGTGGATGCGGAGCCATGACCGTGGGAGAATATCGCGACGAAGAAGGAAAAACACTTTATGAAAGATATAGTGGAGATTTCGACGCTAAAGGTCTTGTAAACGTAGGTTCATGCGTTTCAAATGCCCATATACCTGGAGCATGTATTAAAATCGCGAATATCTTCGCTAAAAAGCCTCTTGAAGGAAACTTCGAAGAAATAGCAGATTATATTTTAAACAGAGTTGGGGCATGTGGCGTGGCATGGGGAGCCTATTCCCAAAAAGCTGCAGCAATTGCAACAGGTGTTAACCGATGGGGAATACCAGTCGTTGTAGGTCCACATGGAACTAAATACAGAAGATTATTCCTGGGAAGAACAGATAAGCCAGAAAAATGGGAACTGAATGACCTTCGTACTGGAGAAGTCGTTAACGGAGAACCGGCCCCAGAACATCTCCTTTATGCTGCCGAAAACCGTGAAGAAGCAACAGTAATGATTGCAAAATTATGTATAAGACCAAACGACACCCAGAAAGGAAGGCAAATTAAATTAAACCATTATTTAGACCTACATAAGAAATATTTCGGCACATTACCCGAAGATATTTATAAATTTGTAAGGAATGAGAAGGATATCCCTATAACCTATAAAAAAGAGGTTATGGAAATGCTGGAAGAAAGAGGATGGGAACCAAGGGCTCTTCCACAGGAACCATCCACAATGAACTTTAGGGAAAAAACAGAGGGAAAATGAGTGGTGATTAAATGAATGAAAGAGTAATCCCATGGCAACCAACAGTTATAGCTGGACCCAAACAGGCACTACTTGTAACTCCAGAAACTGCACAAATGATGCTTCAAAAAGCAAAAAGACCCTTAATGATAATAGGGCCTCTTATAAATGACAGCCCTGTACAGGCGCTTGCTACTAAAATTGCAGAAAAATGGAATATTCCAATTGTAAGCACCGGAGATGCATTTAAATCTCTAAATGAAGCAGGGATTTCAAGTAAGCCTTATGGAGTAGTTGAAATTGTAAATCTTCTTAAAGATCCAGAATGGAAAGGAATAAATGATGAAGGGCAGCACGATTTAGTCGTTTTCATAGGTGTAATATATTATGTGGGTTCACAGGGGCTCTCAACCTTAA
The DNA here is from genome assembly GCA_030017655.1 of Methanobacterium sp. Taxonomy (NCBI): domain Archaea; kingdom Methanobacteriati; phylum Methanobacteriota; class Methanobacteria; order Methanobacteriales; family Methanobacteriaceae; genus Methanobacterium; species Methanobacterium sp. The sequence continues at coordinate 14,346 of JASEIM010000017.1, forward strand.
AACACTTTGCACCTCATTTAAAAACCCTTACTATTTGCAAATTTTTCCATTCAAATGCAGATGCATCATTCCCTAACATGAAAGATGAGGAATGGATCAAGTATCTTGAAAAATTAGCTGAATAAGCTTTTTTATTTTAAAAATAATGAAAATCATAATCATGGAGGAAATTTAATGTTTGAGGATATACCTGTCGATGTTAGTCCAATGTATGAAGGAGAACGTATAAGATCAGCGAACATGTTTGTTGAACTTGCAGGTCCAAAATCTTCCGGTGCAGAACTCGTTCAAGTAGCAGAAGATGTTGAAGATGGAGCATTAGAAGTATTAGGGCCAGAACTATCCGAAATGACCGAAGGAGAAATCTATCCTTTGGGAATATCAGTAAAAATTCAGGGAGAAAAACTGGAAAAAGAGCTTGAAGGAGTTATAGAGCGAAGAATACACGAACTCTGTAACTATGTAAAGGGATTCATGCACCTAAACCAGAGAGACCAGATATGGTGCCGTGTAAGTAAAGAAGCGGTTGAAGCTGGTTTTAAACTTGAACACCTTGCCCAGGCGCTTTCTATTCTTCTTAAAGAAGAATTCCCCATAATAGAGAAGATATCTGTAACCATATTTACAGAAGAAAGCGAAGTAGAATCCTTCCTTGAAACAGCAAGAGCAACATATGAAGTTCGTGATGCAAGAGCCAGAGAATTAAGCGATGAAGATGTTGATGTATTCTACGGCTGTGTAATGTGCCAGTCATTTGCACCAAGCCATGTTTGTGTTGTCACACCAGATAGAACAGCTCTTTGTGGAGCTATAAACTGGTTTGACTGCAGAGCAGCAGCTAAAATGGATCCTGACGGCCCAATATTTGAAGTAACAAAAGGTGAAGTACTGGATGATGTTAAAGGTGAATACAGCGACGTAAATGCTATGGTATCTGAAAAATCACAGGGAGTTACAGATAGAGTATACTTACACAGTGTATTTGAATATCCACACACTTCATGTGGATGTTTTGAAGCTGTGGCATTTTATATTCCAGAACTTGATGGAATTGGAATTGTAGATCGTGATTTCAGAGGAGAAACTCCGCTTGGAATACCATTTTCAGCCATGGCAGGACAATGCTCTGGTGGAAAGCAAGTAGAAGGATTTACAGGACTCAGTATGGAATATATGCGATCTCCTAAGTTCTTACAGGCAGATGGCGGGTATGAAAGAGTAATCTGGTTGCCTAAGGAAATTAAAGATTCTCTTACTGACTTCATTCCAGAAGATGTAATTGAAAAAATTCCAACAGAAGAAGATGCAGGGAGCATTAAAGAAATCAGAAAGTTCTTAAGAGAAGCAGAACACCCCATAATGGAAAGATTAAAACAAGCAAAAGAGTCCGTTGAAGAGCCTGAAATAGAGGAAGAAATTTCAGAAGAACCCGAGATGGGAACTGCCCCTATGACTCAAGTTGCTTATGCGCCAGAACTTTCAATGCCTGCAGGCGGCGGAGTAAAAATAATTCTAAAAAATGCAAAAGTCTATGCTGAAAAGGTAATAATCAAAAGAAAATAGAACAATTGGGGTACATTAGTGATAATAGCAGTAAGCGGAAAAGGAGGAACAGGTAAAACGCTTGTATCCTCTCTTTTAATCAAATCTTTAGTAGGCAACGGCAGGGACATACTGGCAATAGATGCAGACCCTGACTCTAACCTGCCAGAAGCACTCGGAATAGATGTAGAGCGTACAGTCGGTGATGTCAGAGAAGAACTCAAAAAAGACACTGCAGCAGGTAAAATTCCATCAGGGGCAAATAAATGGGATATACTTGATTATAAAATCATGGAATCTGTAATGGAAACCCCTGAATTTGATCTTCTTGTAATGGGGAGACCTGAGGGAAGTGGATGCTACTGTGCTGTAAATAATATGCTTCGAAAGATTATTGAAACCCTCTCATCAAATTATGACATTATAGTGATTGATACAGAAGCAGGTCTTGAACATTTAAGCAGGAGAACAACCCAGAATGTTGATATAATGCTTGTAGTGACAGACACATCAAAGAGAGGTATTTTAACTGCACAAAGAATTGGTGAACTATCTAATGAACTTGATATAAGCTTTAAAGAAATTCACCTTATCGTTAATCGCGTTAAACCAGGGAAAGAGGATGAAGTACTTAAAAAAGTAAATGAAACTGGATTAAATGTCATTGGAACAATATATGAAGATGAAATTGTTTCTGAGTACGACTTAGAGGGAAACCCATTGATTAATCTTCCGGATGAGTCCAATGCAAATACTGCTATATCTAAAATTATCAAAAATTTAAACTTAAAATAGATTTAAAAGGATGTGGGTTTATGGATAAAATGACACAACTTCTTAAACTGCTTGAAAATACAGATACCATAGAATTAAATGAGTTCAGGATGGACTTTGAAGAACTTGAACTCAATATAATGCCTGCAATCCAGCAAGTTGTTCAAACTGCTCAAAAGCAAGCTCAACAGGCTGAGATTGTTAGAGAAGCCATACTGGCAGGGGAATTCAAACCACCGATTCATGACTACCCTGGTGAGGTAGCAGAAGTTCAGCTTGGTGCTGGAACAAGAAAGCCAGTATTTTTAGGAGGACAAAAAGCTCTATACAGGTTTGAAGAGCCGCAACCAAATCCCCCCGTTGTAACCTTCGATGTTTTCGATATTCCAATGCCAGGACTACCAAGGCCAATTCGAGAACACTTTGAAGATGTAATGGAACATCCCGGGGATTGGGCTAAAAAGGCTGTGAAAGACTTCGGTGCTAACATGGTAACAATCCACCTTATTGGAACTGGCCCAAAGGTCATGGATAAAACTCCTCAACAGGCCGCAGCAGATATAGAAGAAGTTCTACAGGCTGTAGATGTACCATTAGTAATAGGAGGTTCAGGAGACCCTCAAAAAGACCCCGTAGTACTCGAAGCAGCCGCAGCTGCTGCAGAAGATGAAAGATGTCTTCTTGCATCAGCAAACCTTGACCTTGACTACAGAAAAGTAGCAAAAGCTGCAGTAGACTATAATCATGCCGTTCTTTCATGGGCAATTACCGATATAAACATGCAGAAAACTCTTAACAAGTACCTTATGAAGGAAGGATTAACTCAAAATGACATAGTAATGGATCCTACAACCTGTGCACTTGGTTACGGAATTGAATTTTCAATTGACGTTATAACCAGAACAAGACTTGCTGCACTTAAGGGAGATTCAGATTTACAGATGCCGATGTCTTCAGGAACAACCAATGCATGGGGTTCTCGTGAAGCATGGATGAAAAAAGATGAATGGGGACCTACAGATTACAGAGGTCCAATCTGGGAAATTGTAACCGGATTAACAATGATGCTCTGTGGTGTTGATATTTTCATGATGCTGCATCCACAGTCAGTAAAAATGCTAAGAGAAATTGGAGAGACATTTACAAAAGAATATATGACCACAGAAGTTCCTGATATCTCAAACTGGGTCACACAACTTGAATAATAGGAGGTTAAAAAATGGCCGTTACTGCAATGGATGTTTACAGATTACTTCCAAAAACAAACTGTGCAAAATGTGGAGAGGCATCATGTATGGCCTTTGCCACCAAACTCTCAGAAAAGGAAACAGATCTTGAATTATGTACACAGCTTGCAGCAGATGAAATGGATAAGCTTGTAGATTTACTTGCCCCTGCTGTAAAGGAAATAACAATTGGTAAAGGTGATAAAGCCATACTTGTAGGTGGAGATGAAGTTCTTTACCGGTATGAATTAACTTATTACAATCAAACACCTCTTGTAATTGATATAAGTGATGATATGGATGATGCTGCTTTTGAAGAGAGGGTTAAAAAGATTGAAGATACTCAATTTGAAAGAACAGGAGAACTGCTAACACTTGATGCCATAGCACTTAGAAACAAATCTGGAGATGCTTCAAAATTCAAAGAAGCAGCTGCAAAACTTAAAAATTCCAGTTTAGCTCTTGTATTATGTTCTTTTGATGCTGATGCCATGAAGGCAGCTTTAGAAGTTGTAGGGGATGAACGCCCTTTAATTTATGGTGCAACTGAAAATAACATAGAACAGATGGCATCATTAGCACTTGAATACGACTGTCCAATTGCACTCTTTGTTCCAAACGACCTTGAAAAAATGAAAGAACTTTCAAGGACATTAAGGACTAAAGGAGTTAACGACATTATTCTTGATCCAGGTACATATGTAGATGCTGGAATTGGAGATACTTTAGATGATTTTATCATGATAAGAAGACTTGCTGTGGAAGAAAGGGATGAAGATTTCAGATTCCCAATCTTAGGAGTTCCAGCACTCACATGGCTCAACAGTGAAGAAGATGAAATTAATACAGCGATTAAAGAGGCCACAATAGCAGCAACACTAATAAATAAGTATGCTGATATGATGATTATCCACGGAACCGAAATATGGGAACTAATTCCTGTCTTAACACTTAGACAAAGCTTATACACTGATCCAAGGAAACCTCAAGCAGTAGATGCAGGAGTATACGAGTTTGGTGAAGTGAATGAAGATTCACCAGTTGCTCTAACCACAAACTTTGCTCTTACATACTATACTGTTGAAGGAGATTTAAAATCCGGAAAAGCAAATTGCTACCTTCTTGTGCTTGATACAGAAGGAAGAGCCGTGGATGTATCAGTTGCAGGTAGTCAGTTTAATGGAAAAGCTGTAGCAGACTTAATAAAAGAGACCGGTATTGAAGATAAAGTAAAAACCAGAAAAATGGTAATTCCAGGTCTCGGAGCTCCTGTAAGTGGTGAAATTGAAGATGATAGTGGATGGGAAGTTGTCGTAGGGCCCAGAGATTCATCAGCACTTGCAGATTTCCTTAAAGAAAAAGTATAACTCTAAAACTATAAGAAGGGATAAACTATGAAAACATTGATGGTAATAGACCCGAGAATGTGTTCAGAATGCAAAGACTGCATCAGCGCATGTGAAAAAGAACATGGAACTGCAAGGGCAAAAAAAAGCAGTTCTATTCCAATTTTTTGCCTGCAATGCCACCCAGATAAAGCTCCATGTGCCCGAATATGCCCAACAGGAGCAATACAGGAGGAGAACGGCTCACTTAAGGTTAATGAAGATGCATGTATTCTCTGCAGACTCTGTCTGATTGCATGCCCCATAGGAATAATAGCAATTGACGAAGACAAAAAATCAGCGCAGAAATGCACCCTGTGCATGGAAACCGATGGAATTCTACCTGCATGTGTTGAAGCATGTAAAGACAACGTTTTAAAAGTATTCTCAATTAAAGAACTTGAAGAACTGAAAAAAGACATTTCATTTGCTGAAATTTTAAGCGAAACACTGAAAGCATCCCAGGGTAAGTTCTAATTAGATATTTATGTTGAAATAACTGGAAAAAAAAATTTTTGATCAACCTTTTTCTAAAAGGTTGACTCTTAAGGCATCCCAGGGTAAGTTCTAATTGAACTTATCTCCTTTTTTATTTTTTAAGAACTACTTTATCGTTTTCAATACAGATTCCTTCATTTTCCAATATTTCTTTTTTCATTTCTGTACCGCCGAAGAATCCTCCAACCTTTAAATCAGATTTTATAACTCTATGGCATGGAATTATTATTGGAAGTGGATTTCTACCTATTGCAGTCCCAACTGCCCTGTAAGCTTTTGAATTAATTGCTTCTGCAATCTGCTTATATGTTTTAACTTCTCCATAAGGAATTTCTGTAACTTCATGAAGAACATCTTTTTGAAAGCTACCTTTTAACTCATGATTGAGGAATTTATTCTGAAATGAAATGTTTTCGCCACAATAGGCCCTACAAACGTCTTTCGCAAGATTTTGATGTTTATTAGATAATTCAAAAAAGGAATAATCCTTTGAAATTTCAGTTATAGCCTCTTCTTCATTAGATTTAGGCAAAATAGTTTTTATAATTTTATTATTTTTAACAGCGACTGCAAAATAGAGTTTTTTATGTTTGTAGGTTGAAATTTCAATTTTATCGTTAATGAAAATTCCTCCAATTTTTTGATATTATTCACATTTAGGATTATTCACATATGTGTAAATATTTATTGTAATCTGTTAATTATTATAATCATATATTCAATGAAATGTTCTTTTTCCCTGAAAACTACAGACTATAAGCATCACATCCAATCTAAATGCCACAATCATGGTTCTCTTAGAAGAGCTGGAATGTAGACTACTCCTAATTATTAATATTTATGTTATATGCCATCAAAAAATAATAAACGGATATAATATATTCATTTATGTATAATCTTATAAAATATTTCGATTTATATAATCTATAATACGTCTTTTAAATGTCTAACAAGACTTGGAGACTCTTTTACAAGCCCCAATAGTGATCTTCCTGTAACTGAACTGAGATCTCTTCCTTTCATGAACTTGGCAAGGGCATTTAATTCTTTATCATTGAGTTTATCGAGGACTTTCCTATACTTAAGTGATCTTTTAATTAAGTCGCCGATTTCTGCTTTCCACAGTTCTTCATATCTTTTTAAGAACTTTGCAGATGTATTCTTACTCTTTATAGCTTCTCCAGCTACTTCACCCGCTATTTTTCCACATGAAGCCGCTAAATGGATTCCACCACCGGTTATAGGATCTACATGACCTGCAGCATCCCCCACAACAAGCAATCCGTCAGCATATGTTTTTTCAACAGGGCCAGACACCGGTACGCCACCAATATTAAGTTCAACAGGCGTACCTCCAAGATTTGAAGTGAATCTGTTTAGATATTCATATGCAGTCTCTTTAGAGCTCCTAACACCAATTCCAACATTTGTCACGCCATTTTCACTGGGAAAAATCCAGACATATCCTCCGGGAGCAACTTCATTACCAAAATAAAACTGCATATAACCTGGATCTATGTCAATGCCAACCATTTTATACTGAACACACGAGCACATGTCGTTTATACCATAACGGAAATTCAATCCAGCCATTCGTGCTACATTTGATTCTATTCCATCTGCAGCTATAACTAAATCAGCTTCAATTTCCATGGTTTCACCAAGATGCCTTGCAACAACGCCTTTAACTTTTCCATCTTTAATAATAAGGTCTTTTACTGTGGTTTTAACCATGATATCTGTTCCAGCTTTTGCAGATTCTATTGCAAGACTTTTATCAAATACTTTTCTATCTAAAATATATCCCATTTCATCATCCTGGGGGTGCATGCGAAAATGAGTGCCGTCAGGAGAATAAAGTTCAGCGCCATATATTTCAGAGCATATATATCTGTTTGAGGGTTCAAGACCAAGAGTCTGAAAAGTAACTTCGCTTGTGGCTTCTGCACATTGAAGTGGAACTCCAATTTCAGGGCGTTTTTCAATCATCAATACGTCCAAATCATTTTTAGATGCAAAAAGCGATGACACAGAACCTCCAACGCGCCCTCCAACTACAATTACATCGTATTTCATTCCATTACCTCCAAAAATCTTCGATTTTTCCGGTTACGAAATTACGTTTGTAATCATTAGAAACTCCTTTCTCGGCTGCAAAAACTAAAAGTTTTTGCAAGCATTCAAATCTCTGATTTCGAATTTTCATGAAATTATACATTTCTTTCAACCTCCGCCAAAGGCACCAAGAGGACATATTATTGAACATTTTCCACAATCATCGCATTTGTTATCTTCTATGATGATTTTGTTTTCAGTAAGTTCTAAAGAGCCATTAGGGCAAACACTGATACATGCACCACAATATCCACACTTTTCAATATCAAATTTCATTACTTCTCACCCATATGAATGGAAATATTTAAGATTTCTGCAGGATAATAATAAAACAACACAGTAAAATTATATATCCTTTCTTATTTAAAAACTTAAATATTAAATATAGAGTAATCTAAGTGTTTATATAATTTAATGAGTATCCATATGATTGTTAAATTAAATTTTATGAATTCAAAAAAAGATTCATAGCTAAACCGTTAACTTAATATATTAGATCAAATAACTTTTATGTTATGCAGGGGTGCCCGAGCGGCCAAAGGGGGTGGACTTAAGATCCTCTGGCGTAGGCCTTCGTGGGTTCGAATCCCATCCCCTGCACTTAAACACTCAAAAATTCTATGAATTTTTGGTGCCCCAAAAACCATGTTTTTTGAGGGCTTTTTGGAAAAAAGTTTAAACAAAAATAAAATTCGAGTTCTAAAATAAAGGGACAATAGAAACCTTATTTTAATTACCCAATAGAATTATCGAAAGAAACCCAAATTTCAAAATAAATCTCAATTTGCCCTAGTGGCTTAGGCGGTAGAGCGATGCCTTGGTAAGGCATAGGTCGGGGGTTCGAATCCCCCCTGGGGCTTATAAAACTACTTTTTAAAATATAAAGAACAATTCCATAAAAACAAAAGTTTAAATAATCCATTTTTAAATCTAATTTTAATCTTAATTATTTTAGGTGACAATCTATGGAAAAGAAAATATCACAGCTATCTGATGTACATTTTGGTGAGAAAAATTTCTCCCATGACTTAAAAAACAATTTATTGAAACAACTGGAAGATGAAAATCCCGATCTTATCATTGTTGCAGGAGATTTAACCACAAATGGATATGCCCATGAATATGATGATGCAGCTGCTTTTGTGGATGAACTTAAAACAATAACAGATACTTATACAATTCCCGGGAACCATGATGCCCGGAATGTTGGATTGCTTCACTTTGAAAAACTGGTTGGAAATAGAAAATTTACACATCTGGATAAAAATGCAGGATTTGCCATTCTTGGACTGGATTCCTCAGAACCTGATATAAATGACGGGCAGATTGGAGTAGATCAATTAGATTGGCTAAGAACAGAATTAGATAAAATACCTGATGATTTATGTAAAATAGTCACCTTTCATCATCATTTACTCCCCATACCCCAAACTGGAAGGGAAAGAAATATCTTACTTGATTCAGGAGATTTATTAAGAACGTTCAGCGAATATGGAGTTGATTTTGTATTAAATGGACATAAACATGTTCCGAATGTCTGGATGATAGAAAAAATGGTTACATTAAATTCAGGGACTGCAACAACAAAAAAATTACGTGGACATACCTATCCATCACATAATCAGCTTATAATTAAAGATGACCAGATTCTGGTAAATTTAATACGTACTGAAACTGGTGATAAAAGAGAATTAGCTAATTACTCTGTTAAAGTGGAAAAAGAAGAATATGTCATCTGTTCATACAAGCATAACTCACTGCATGCCTTGTAAACAGGTTCCAAGCATATATTAAGATAATCTTTATAAATTATTCCTAAAAAAGAAAAAATAATAAAGATAATTACATTGATCAAAACTTAACGAAATAAAGACGTAATTATCCTTATTTTGCTCCATTTCCTGAAATATCTAACCATTAACCTGTGCAAAGTATTTATGCTGGGCAGCATTTAGGTTTGCAGACAGGTTCGGGTTTTTTAACTGGTTCGCATTTTGGTGGGCAAACTGGTTTTTTAACTGGTTCGCATTTTGGTGGGCAAACTGGTTTTTTAACTGGTTCGCATT
>JASEIM010000017.1:24048-46852 GCA_030017655.1 Methanobacterium sp.
ATTTTGGTGGGCAAACTGGTTTTTTAACTGGTTCACATTTTGGTGGGCAAACTGGTTTTTTAACTGGCTCGCATTTTTTAGGAGCTTCTTTTTTAGGATCGCACTTTTTAACTGGTTCACATTTTACTGGTGGGTGCCATACAGGCTTACATTTTTTAACCCCATCAAAATTTCCATTTGGTCCGAGGGCTGTAGCAACTCCAGTTACTCCTACTGCAATCATAAGTGCAAATAGGACTATTCCCAATTCTTTCTTCACATTATCACCTCCCCATATTAATACATTTAGATAATATAGTAATAATAAGATAAATACTTTGTTATGAAAAAGTAATAACATTTTATAGTTAAATCAAAAATAAATAATAAATAATTGCCACTATTCTTAAAAAAATAAACAAATAGAATGCTTTTATTTTGAATTAGAATATTTTAATGTCCCTAATAATAAATCAAATACTTTATTAAAAAATCAACAATTATTAGAAATATTCATATCATTATATAATAGATTATACTGTTAAATTCATATACCGGTAAATTATAAGAAGAATTACATTAATAATTAATATTTTATGGTTATATGCATAAGAACTTTCAGAAAAGTCAGATAAAAATCAAATATAAGAATTAATCTATAAATTTAATAAGGAATATTTATAAACTTTGAGTTTAAAATTAAACGAATAAAAATTCTGAGTAAATAGAAATTAATTTGTTTTATATTAAAATTGAATAACAGAGTAAAAAAAATAAGATTTGTGATTTTATGTCAAAAATGTTAGATGTAATAATGGCTGGAGTAATCTCTGGCATTGTGGCATTTACGACCTCAAAGATTGGAATTGCAGGAACAGTTCTTGGAGCGGTTTTAGGTGCAATGCTCTATCAAGTGATGTCTCATTACATTAAAGAACCCCTTGAAAACGTTCAAACAAAAAAAATTGAGACACGAGTAGTTTATACAATTCCCCTAATGATTATTGTTATTATTGAAATCATCTATATATTCTCTACCATATATCTGAAACCAGAACAAATTTTCCATTACTTGGAAAATGCAACAGACTGGACGCTCTTTAGATCTATTGGAATTGGACTTATCTGCATGGGTATTTATCCAATATTGATATCGGAGAATATAAAAAGGTCGTATGGATATATTATATTATCTGTAGGAATAATTAAACTATTAAATGGATTTGTAGACACAAATTCATCCCTTGTGGAATTATATGCTCCTCTTTTTATAGAATTCGGCATGATAATTTCACTTGTGGTTATTGCAGCACTATCATATGTCACCATATCAATAATTCAAGAGTCAATAGTTATTAATAGTGAAGTGGATGAAAACAAAAGTTAATGGGGTATTATGGCAAAAAAAACAAAAAATGTTACATTAAAAGCAATACTGGACGTAATACGTTATGAAAATCCATCGACACAGGACGAAATCGCAGAGAAGCTTGGAATAACCCGTAGATATGTTACTAAACTGCTTCAACCCCTTATAAGTGAAAAAATTGTAAAAAGAGCTTATGTGATAGAACCAAAAAAAATTGACCAGTTTTTAGAAATATATGGTGAAGAAAAGGTTCCTATAGAACAGGGGACATTAAGAATAGTGGAATTACTGGAAGGTATGGCAGAACATGTTTATAAACAGTTAGATATGTCTTTTGAAGCACTTTCACAGTATAACAGTGAATTAGCAAACGAAGCATTGAAAATGGATTTCATTACCAATAACATGAATGAAAAAATAAGAACATCTGTAGATATGGCCCTATCAATGAATCCATCATCTGAATCAAGCAAAATAAATGCTTTCAGTGAGGTAGCATACGATCTGGAACGTATTGGAGATCATTCATGTCAATTTGCAAACTTTACCCTTAAAGAATCATATAAAGTCGATCCTGAAATGCTTAAATACATACAAGAAATGTATGAAACCTCAAAAATGATGGTTTCGTATTCTATGGATGTATTTTTAAATGAAAAACTAAATTTAAAGGATAAAGTCATGAATTACGAAGAAAAAATACATGTTCTTCAAAAAAAAGCCTTAAATTGTATTGCAACTCAGATGGCTGAAGCTTCCTTTGATGATACAGAGCGCTCCACTTATTATCTTTCTCTTTCAAGAGTTGTTAAAGCATTTGAAAGGATTGGTGATATTTCCATTGAAATAATCGATATTTCAAGGGAATATTATGAAAATATTCCCAGAACAACTACTCCCGAGCAGTTCAGGCGAAAAGAAAGAAAAGGAAGTTATCTCTGATTTTTTTCTTCTTCTTCCATGTATTCTTTGATTTTCCGTTCTTCCCATTCTCTGGAAAATATTCCACGTTTCAGGAATAGTGATGCTGCATGTGAAACAAGCCCTATTCCCCAGAAAAATGTTACAAACAGGAACCACCAAAAGCCCGGCGTTGTAAGTATATTAATGATTGCAAGGGCCACATTTACAATAATAAAAGCTGTTAAATGCCCATAAAAACCCTTTAATTCTTCAACCCGTTTTTTAGCTCTTTGATATTTTAAATCATCCACTATAAAACCTCCAAAAACTTAATGAATATTTTGAGTGTTTCTGAGATACTTTTTTTCTTCTTCACTCATGTATTTTTTGATTTTTCGCTTCTCCCATTCCTTAGAGAAAATCCGCGTTTCATAAAACTGATGTTGCGTTTGCAATAAACCTATTCCTCAAAAAATGCTACAATAAGAAATCACCAGAAACCAAGATTTGTTAAGAGGTTAAGAACTGCTAAAATGTATTTACTATAATTATATGTTCTGAATAGCTGTAAAAATCCTTAGTTCTTTAACTCTGTTTTTAGCTCATCATATTTTTTTATCAATAATCCCCTTAAAATGATTATTTCTGATATAATATTGGAATACAACTTTAAAAATACTTATAAAAACAAGAACGACACCCAGTAGTAATATTTACTGTCCATCATAGTAAATCTCATTTGCTTCAAATAATTTTCTAAAGGGAGATTCACGTGTTTTTTCTTCATCAATATGGGTTAAAATACCCGGAAGGCGACCAATCATAAAAATACCGCTTCCAATCCTCCAATCAAAATCCATATCTGATAAAATAGCTCCATTTGCCCCATCAATATTCATTCTAATCCTTTTCTTATCAAAAAGTATGTCCTCAATAGCAATTGCCAGTTCCAAATGCTTACCAAAACATTTGTATTTCCTGGCAAGTTCAATGAGCTTTGGAGCTCTGGGATCTTCTGTATGATATCTGTGCCCGAAACCATATATCTTTTTATTATTGTGAAGAAAATAACTCACAATTTGTTCTGCAACTTCATTAATATTATTTTCTGCCAGCTTAATACCTTCCTGAAAAGTTTTCATGGCCTTCTCTATTGCCCCTGCATGATTCTTTCCGAATGCAAGGAGTCCGCCAGCAATACATGCAGGTAATGGAGATCCTGCGGATGCCATTAATCTTGCAGCTTGTGTACTTGGTGGTGTCACTCCGTGATCACAAAAAGATACGAGAACTGCTCCAAGCATTTTAGCTTCGTTTTTTGAAGGTAATTTTCCTTTTATAAGGAGATGTATCATTTCAGGAAAAGATATATTACCTATTAAATCTTCCTGTGAGTAACCCCTTGTGGTTAATCTGTTAGGTTCGACCTTTGTTATAGCCGTTCTCCATTTTAGATTTCTTGGCTTAAATATATCTTTCAATGCTTCCTCAGTTATCATGATGGAGTTTTATATTAGTAGGAATATATTTAAATTTATCGCTTTTAGTGCATTTATATTCATATTTAGTGAATTTAGAAAAGACCTATAAAATTTATTTTGTTTTTAAATTGTTCACTTATTGTGATAATAAATACACAAATAGGAACATTTATATATGGTTAAACCATTAGTAAAGGGTGAGGTGAATTGAAATGGACTCGAAATACATAATCGGAATAATTTTAGCCATAATAGTAATAGTCGGAGCTTACCTCGTATTTGCTGGAGGTTCTGGCGAACAAACAACAATACAGGTAGCAGGTTCTACATCTGTTCAACCAGTAGCAGAAAAGCTTGCTCAGGCCTATATGGAAAAGAATCCTAACGTCAAGATAAATGTTCAAGGCGGAGGATCAAGTGTGGGTATAACCAGTACCCAGCAAGGACAGGCAGATATCGGTATGAGCTCAAAAGAGCTTAAAGATGATGAAAAAGCAGGTCTTAAAGAATACTTAATTGGAAAAGACGGTATTGTCATCGCAGTAAATACTGCAAATTCTGTATCCGACTTAACAACAGACCAGGTTAAAGATATTTTCAGCGGTAAAATAACCAACTGGAAAGAAGTAGGCGGATCAGATGCCAAAATCAATGTTATAACAAGAGAAGATGGTTCCGGTACAAGAAAAGCATTCGAAGAGATTGTAATGGGTAAAGATACAAAGATAATTAAAGAAGCTGTTGTACAGAGCTCAACAGAAGCTGTAGCACAGGCAGTTAAAGGAGATCCAAATGCCATTGGATATATATCACTTGCAAGCTTAAGTTCAGATGTCAAAGCTCTTAAAATTAATGGCGTTGCTCCTTCAGAACCAACAGTAGCTGATGGTTCTTACAAAATTCAAAGACCATTCCTGTTCTTAACCAAAGGTGAACCTACTGGAGCTGTTAAAGGATTTATAGACTTCTGTTTAAGCCCTGAAGGACAGAATATTGTTAAAAGTGAAAAAGTTGTACCAGCAACACAATAAGTGGTTTAAAAAAACCACTATTTTATTTATTTAAATTTTAAATTACTGAATTATAATTAAATTAGTGAATATTATAAAATTAAACAGATATCCATTTTCTTAATCACTCTAAATTTAAATACTCTAAAGAAAAAGAGTATAAGTCAAGGTGATTGAAAATGGACTTGAAATATAAGTTAGGCATAGTAATTGCCATAATCATAATTATCGCTTATTTAATATTCATCCCATCAAAAAGTTATGAAAGAATTCAAATTGCAGGTTCTACTTCAGTACAGCCTGTAGCAGAAAAATTAGCAGAGAAATTTCAAGAAACTCACCCGAATGTTAGGATTAATGTCCAGGGTGGAGGTTCAAGTCTTGGTATAAGCAGCGTTTCACAAGACATAACTGATATAGGTACAAGTTCAAGAGAAATAAAAGCAAGAGAAAAGCCTGGCCTTAATGAATACATAATAGGAAAAGAAGGCATTGTTATTGCTGTAAATAACCAAAATAATGTAAATGATCTAACAACAGACCAGGTTAAAGATATTTTCAGCGGTAAAATAACCAACTGGAAAGAAGTAGGCGGTCCCGACCTAGAAATACATGTAATAACAAGAGAAGATGGTTCCGGTACAAGATCCGCATTTGAAAATTTGATAATGGGAGATACAGAAATAAGGCCAGATGCCATAGTTCAAAGTTCAACAGAATCTGTTAAACAGGCAGTTAGACAGGATCCCGGTGCAATTGGATTTGTTTCATTAGCCCGTATGAGCAGTGATGTTAAAGCATTAAAAATTGATGGTGTGGCACCTTCTGAAGAAACCGTATTTGATGGATCTTACAATTTACAAACACCCTTTATATTCATCGTAAAAGGCGAGCCAGAAGGTATTATAAAAGAATTTATTGAGTTCACTCTAAGTCCTGAAGGACAGGCAATAGTAAAAGAAGAAAATGTTGTGCCGGTTAAATAAATACCGTTACAATTAACATTTATAAATTTAATAAATTAAGATTATTTGAGGTGCAAAAATGGCGAAATACGAAGAGTTTCTTGTTGAAAAAGGACTTTTTATAACTGCTATTCTATCTATTCTAGTAATACTGTTAATTATAGGATTTATATTTAGAGAAGGTCTTCCAGCAATTGAAAGCTATGGATTCTTCAATTTTATATTCGGACTTGATTGGTCACCAACCGAAGACCAGTTCGGTGTTTTAACCATGATAGTAGGGTCAATTGGCATAACACTGCTTTCACTGCTTTTTGCAGTCCCATTATCTTTGCTTTGTGCCATATTCCTGGCGGAAATTGCACCCCCTTTCATGAGAAAGATCTTGAAACCAGTGATTGAAACTCTTGCCGGTATTCCGTCAGTTGTTTATGGCTTTTTTGGACTTATTGTCCTTGTTCCATTCATGAGAGTGCAGTTTGGAGGTACAGGCTTCAGTATGCTTACAGCATCTTTAATTCTAACTGTAATGATTCTTCCAACAATTATTAGCATATCACAGGATGCTTTAAGGTCTGTTCCTCACGAATATAAAGAAGCATCCCTAGCATTAGGGGCTACACACTGGCAGACCATTAAAAACGTCATATTCCCTGCAGCAATTCCCGGAATAATTACTGCAATAATACTGGGAATGGGTAGGGCTATAGGGGAAACACTGGCTGTCATTATGGTTGCAGGAAATGTTACACAAATTCCAAACTCAATATTCGACCCGGTAAGGGCATTAACATCCAATATAGCACTGGAAATGGGTTATGCGACAGGACTTCATTATAATGCGCTCTTTGCAACAGGAATTGTGCTTTTTATAATGATAATGATCCTTCTGGTCATTGCCAATTATTTCCATTATAAAAAAAAAGTCGTTATCGGTGGAGGGTACTTATAATGTTCAAATTTGGATTAGGAGGTTTAAAAATTGCAGAGAATAATATCTCCTAAAATAGCCCAGAATATTATGAAAGCTCTCTTCTGGGCATCAGGAATTATAACAATCATAATATTGATTGTAATTATAGGTTATATTCTCATGAAGGGATTGCCTGTAATGAGCTTAAGCTTTTTATTTAGCGATCCAGTTGATTCTGGTAGGGCTGGCGGTATATTCCCCATGATTATATCGAGTTTGTACGTAACTCTCATTGCAATAATCGTGGCAACGCCTCTTGGAGTTGGAGCAGCAGTATACCTTTCAGAATATGCTGGAGAAAGCCCAATAGTGAAATTAATAAGATTTGGGGCTGAAACACTTGCATCTATCCCTTCCATAGTATTTGGGCTGTTTGGACTGGCTTTCTTTGTTATTTATCTTGGACTTGGATGGTGTGTACTTTCTGGAGGCCTAATATTAGCCCTTATGGCACTTCCTACAATTTTACAAGTATCTGAAGTTTCATTGGAAGCTGTACCTAAATCTTATAGGGAAGGAAGCCTCGCAATAGGTGCTACCAAATGGCAGACCATTTATAGAGTAGTTATACCTGCAGGAGTCCCAGGAATTGCCACAGGAGTGATTTTAGGGCTTGCAAGAGCTATTTCTGAAGCTGCAGCAATTTTATTTGCGGTTGGTGCTTCATTATCAGTTCCAATATCAATTTTTGACCCTGCAAGACCTCTTCCACTGCATCTTTATATTCTGGCAACAGAGGGCATATCTCTGAATAATGCATATGGTACTGCAGCAGTTCTGGTGATTTTAGTGCTGGCAATTACCGTTGTTACAAATACACTGGTTGAAAGATACTCTAAAAAAATGATGGGGAGATAGTATGGACTACAGAATTGAAGTCGAAGATTTAAATGTTTACTTTGATGAAGCGCAGATTTTAAAGAATATCAACCTTAAAATTCATAAAAATACAGTTACTTCGCTCATAGGACCTTCTGGATGCGGAAAATCAACATTTATACGCACATTAAATCGTATGAATGATTTAATTGATGGATTTAAGCATGATGGAACGGTGCTTTTAGATGGTAGAGATATTTATGATCCTAAGGTGGATGTAGTTGACTTAAGAAAGAAAATAGGTATGGTATTTCAGAAGCCAAATCCTTTCCCAAAGTCCATTTTTGACAATGTAGCATATGGTTTAAGGGTACATGGAATTTCAGATAACAATGTAATAAAGGAAAAGGTTGAGGAAAGCTTAAAAGCTGCAGCTTTGTGGGATGAAGTGAAAGATAAGTTGGATATGTCTGCAATGGGTCTTTCTGGAGGGCAACAACAGAGATTATGTATTGCAAGGACTATTGCAGTGAATCCTGAAGTTATTTTAATGGATGAACCAGCTTCAGCACTTGATCCTATTTCAACCACTAAAATAGAGGATTTGGTGCACAAATTAAAAAATGATTATACCATAATAATTGTCACTCACAATATGCAACAAGCCACAAGAGTTTCTAAGTACACCGCATTCTTCTTGAATGGTGAAATTGTTGA
Organism: Methanobacterium sp.; assembly: GCA_030017655.1. Lineage (NCBI taxonomy): Archaea > Methanobacteriati > Methanobacteriota > Methanobacteria > Methanobacteriales > Methanobacteriaceae > Methanobacterium > Methanobacterium sp. The sequence continues at coordinate 32,265 of JASEIM010000017.1, forward strand.
AAGCGGCCTTACTGATAGATTATTTATTGAACCTGAGGATAAACGAACTGAAGATTACATTACTGGCAGATTTGGATAAAAACATGTTATTGGTGAATCCATGTATGCAACAATTTTAGAAAATAAATTAAGAAAAATTACTGATAATCTTTTAAATTACAGTAATGAAACTGCAGACAGAATTAATAATTCGGTTGAGAGTTTTCTTAATGAGGATACACATTTAGCAAAGAAAATAATTGAAGTTACCAGTGACATAAACAAAGAAAGTGAAGATATTGAATATGAATGCCTTAAAATAATTGGATTACAGCAGCCCATTGCTAAAGATTTGAGATTGGGAGCAGCAATTTTAAGAACATCCATAGAACTTGAAAGAATAAACATTTTATCAGCATACATATCCCGATATGCCATAGACTCAACAAAGGAAGACCATAATTTCTATAAACCACCCCATATTAAATTCATGTCTCAAACAGTGCAAAATATGCTTAAGGACGGAGTAGGGGCACTTTTAAGTGAAGATATTCAACTTTTAAAGCGTTCTACTAAAAACTTTGTAAGTCTCCAGGAGTTCTATAACCAGATGTTCTCACAATCTGGAGAAAATTATTCTGCAAATTCTTATATGCATTCAATCCTTATAGGACGTAATCTCTTAAGTATGGGACATCATATAATGGGGATGGACGATAGAATAGCTTATTCTATCATTGGAAAACGTATAATGCACCATAAAGTATTCTATAATGTTTTAATGATGTAAAAACCAAGAAGTGATGATTTGATGTGGCTTCCATCAGATGAACCCGAAATTACAATGTATGGAAATAAATTTGAACATTCGTATTTACCTTCTATAGGTTATATAAGAATTTTAAACGAAGATTATGAATCCATATTATTTTTAAACGACGATTTAATTGTAGGGGCATGGTACTTAGATGCCGGAACTTTAAATGAGCTTTATGAAAACAATGCAATGGAGCTGGTTAAAATTCTCCCTGAATCAAAGGTTGAAATTTTTAAAACCAATCATAAACTATTTGAAACCATTATGGAGCTTAATGAAGAATGTAAATTATCATTACCTCTAAGTATTGCAATGTTTTGGGACAAAATTGGGCTAAATAGCACTGATTCTCGTGAAAAATTATTATCAAAGTATAGAATTAATGAAATATCTGAAAATGACGTGGAAACTTTATTAAATGATTATAAATCCGAAGGCGGATGATATATATGAAAAGATACCCAAGAGTAAGATTTAGGAAAAAATTAAGGGAATTAAAAGAAGAAGTAGAAGAAATGGGCCAGACAACCCTTAAGGCACAGAAAGATGCCTTTAAAATATTAATTGAATTTGACGAAGAAACATTGAACAATGTTAAGGAAACCGGTAAAAAAATCGATGAAATGAATTTCTTTTTAGAAAGAAAATGTATGGGTATAATTGCATCTGAACAGCCTGTTGCTAAAGATTTAAGATTTATAGAAGCATGTATTAAAGTAGGAAGTCACCTAAAGAGAATGGTAAATTTAGCTGTTAATATTGCTGAAGTTGCTAAAGAGATAAAAGGACAAAAGCTTCCGGAAAGAACATTAGAAGACTTGACTCACATGTCCAATATGGTACAGATGATGGTTAGCAAAGGATTATATGCCTTTTTAGACCAGAACATGAACATGGCAAGGGAATTAAGACAGGATGATGATAATGTTGATGATTTATTTGATCAATCACTATCAAACATCACAAAAAGCATGTTCAAGGACAAAAATTCAATATCCTATCTGATATATCTTCTTTTCGTTGCAAGGTTCCTTGAGAGAACTGCAGATCGTGCAGTAAGTATTGGAGACAGGACAATATTCATGATGACCTGTGAAAAACCATAGATTCAATTTTAAGACTGAATCTTCATTTATTCTTTTTTTAGTTATTTATAAAAGATTGAAAAATAATTTGAGGTATTAACTTGAATTATTTAATATTTGCTCTAATAACTGCATTCTTATTTGGATTAGCCCCAATTTTTGGCAAATTAGGTCTTGAAGACATTAATCCAGTATTTGCATTATGCATTAGAAGCTTTATAATAAGTGGAATAATGTTGGTTTATTTATTAATTAACAATGACTTGATTAGCTTAGCGAATATTAATAAAACAAGCTGGGTACTTATTGCAGTGGAAGGTATATGTGCAGCTCTTTTAGGGCAATTATTTTATTATTATGCACTTAAATTTGGTGAAGCTTCAGTAGTAGTTCCCCTAATAGCCACTTTTCCCCTATTTACTTTTATAATTGCTACCATATTTTTAGGAGATAAATTATCCATAAGTAAAATAGGAGGAATTGCATTTATTATCATTGGAATCGTATTATTACGAATTTAAGTCCAAATATCATTAAATTTCATCATTTTATTCAATTTAATTAACACAAAAACTATATAATATTAGAGACATACACTTCAAGTGTAAAATAAAACACAAAAGGTGAAGAAAAATTCCCTTTTAAAAAAATCATTGGAGGGAGTAACATGAACAACAAGTGGAAAAATCAAGAATTAAAAAAAGAATTAATGATTAATACGCTTGATTATTTAAACAGAAAACAAAATGTTTCTCTCAAAGATCTAGCTGATTACACCGGACAAGAATACGTTATAATTCTACAGTTAATGGATGATTTAGAAAATCAGGGCATAATAAAATCAGAAACATTTTATAATTTAAATAAATTAGATAAAAACCATAAATAACTCATTTTCTATTTTTAATCTAATAAAATACATATTTAAATTTCGTTTCTTAAAAATTTAAATTAAAAATTATCTCTTTGAAATTTAAATATTTCAGATAGTTATATTACTAATTTTATATATAGTATTAATTCATACTGTGTTTATTAAAATTTTGACACAAATTAACCAATCTATAGAAACGACAAATGTAAAAATTGTTTTCTTTGAATAATTTAAAATAATTAGAGGTGATTTTATTGAGAATAAAACATGACTTAATTGGAAGAGAAGTTTTAGACTCAAATGGACATGAAATTGGTAAAGTTGACGATGTTGATGTGGACTTTGAGTCTGATAGAATATCAGCCATACTTCTTCATGAAGGTGGGCGTTTCAGAGGTAGAGATACTCTAATTCCTTTCAGCATGGTTGAAACAGTTGGAGAAAGGGTAATTCTTAAAAAAGAGCATGGTAAAGAATCCATGAGCAGAGGATCAATGAGAGAAAAACCTATGCGTAGAAGGGAAGAATACTAATTATTTCTTTTTTTAAAAAATAATTTACGCGTCAATCTTTTATAAATGACACTTAAATTCTAATTTATCATTCACCAATTTCTTCACCAGTTTGAGCATCTATATCAATTCCATCCACTACTTTTCCGTCATGAATTATCGGGACATTCCAGACATATCCACCTTCAAAGCTACCACTTGCTTTCACATAGTAGAGAGTTGGAGTTCCAGGATAGTCTCCAAGTTCTCCAATATAATGTTTAGCTATTTCTTTCGCTTGTTCAGCAGTTATATTGGTTTTTATAGTTTTTGTGATTCTGTATGAATCGTGTGAGTTTCATTTACAGTTGAATTTTGTATAGTACTTTGTGCAGTAGTATAGTTTGGCTGGTACTTGTTCATATAAATATAGCCCCTAATGGCAATTATTACAACTAATATAATTATTGCTAAAATTCCCTTATTTTCCATGATTATCACCCCTGTTAATTCAATATATTATAGGGAATCATTTAAAACGATATAAATATTTAAATTTTTCATCTTTGAGTTGAATAACTTAATTAAAATAGAATAATTCATAAATTAAGGCCTTAAAAAACCTTTGGTTTTTTATGTTTGAAAAACGTGGTTATTCAACCGTAAAAATTGAAGATTTTTGTATGTTGAAGGAAACTGTCAAAACTGCAAGTTTTGACGCGACAAATCGATGCTGAAGAAAAATGCAAATCATTCGAAAATTCATAGAATTTTCGATGTGTCAAATCTAAGATTTGACAATACTTCTCTCGCATAAAAAATCTATAATTTTTTAAGATTTGTCAGCTTTTCCTGAACAGCAAAAAAATACCTTTTTTACATGCCCCCAACCTGTAGCGTTTGAGGGCCGTACGAAACTTCATTTCATGGCCCGAAAACTGTCGAAATCTTCGATTTCGACTCATTGAAAATTGTAAATTTCCAAATACTACGTTTTTGAGGGCTTTTGAAATCGAAGATTTTCAATGCCCCTAATGCTGTCAAAATTCGAAGGATTTTGACGCAGCGAAAAAAACCTATGGTTTTTTTGCATGCTTCACATTCAAGGGCTTTAAAACAGCACTTGCATGTCTTCCTGCCCAGCACTGAATACAAACACCAATAGGAAGTCCTGCTGTATGAGTATCTGCTGTTAGAATCTTTACATCAAGAGCAGTAGTCTTACCACCAAGTCCCATAGGGCCAATGCCTGTTTCGTTTATCTGTCGTAAAATATCTTCTTCAAGTTCTGCAATTTGTTTATCAGGGTTTCTTTCCCCAACTTTTCCAAGTAGTGCCTTTTTTGCAATTTTCATGGCCAGATCAGATGATCCACCAATTCCAACACCAACAATGATGGGTGGGCACGGTTTTCCCCCTGCATTAATTACCGTATCAATAACAAATTTTTTAATTCCTTCAATTCCTTCACCAGGTAAGGCCATTTTAAGGGCGTTGTTGTTCTCTGAACCAATACCCTTTGGTAAAACAGTGAATTCGATTTTTTCTTCATTTATAAGCTCAATATCAACTTGAGGCATCATATTTCCAGTGTTTATGCCTGTATTTTTTCTTGTTATAGGATCCACAACATTTGGCCTAAGAGGAACTTCTCTTGTAGCTCTTTCAACCCCATTTCTTATTCCTTCATAGAGATTTTCAACTTTTAAAGGGCCAAGTTTGACAAAAACAATGGGGAGCCCTGTATCCTGACACATTGGAACTCCCATTTTTTCGGCTGCTTCAATATTATCAAGGATAGCTTTAAGATTTAGCCTGGCAATCTCCTGATCTTCTTTTTTATATGCATCTTGAAGCGCGATCTTTACATCTTCAGGTAGTTTAATTACAGCTTCTTTGAATAAATTGAATATTGTATCTTCTACTGTGCTTTGAGTAATCATGATATCATCGTTAAGTATTTTCTTGAATGAATATTTATAATTTCTTTTATTAAAATTAGGAAAATTGAAAAAGTAAAATCTGGTTTATTTATAAAAAATAAAAAATTGGTGGCTTAATCAGTATTTCATGATTAGTTTAAGCCTTTCAAGTTCTTTTGCAACCCTTTCGCGTTTATCAGAAACCATTTCTTCTGAATCCATGCATAAACCGCCTGTAGGGCATGTAAGAACACAAATTGGTTTTTCCTCGCCGATACAGAGGTTGCATTTCTTTGCAATTCCACTTTCATCCATATGAATGGCACCAATAGGGCATGCATCTCTGCAGAGGCCACAACCTATGCATACATCTTCATTGATTATTATTGCGCCGTCAATTTCTTCTATGGCATCTTCCGGGCAAATATTAAGACATGGAGCTCTATCCGGTGCACAGTGCAAGCAGTGAACTGGAACACCACTTATAACTCTTATTGCATTTTGAGGGCATTCTCTTTCACATTTTACACAATCTTCACAGAGTTCCGGTCGTGAAATTAATTCTTTCATTTTCAGCCTCCTATTTAAGAGCATCCTTTGCCCTTGAACCATGTGTTAAAACATTAACAAGTCCAGTTTTCTTTTTTTTCTTTTTATTAATGCCTGCAATCTTTTCGATATGTTTAGCCTGTTTTTCAAGCTTCATTTCTTCAGCATCTACAAGACTAATTGCCCTCTTTGAACATGCTTTAATACATGCTGGTATGTCCAGATCTGGACACTGACTGCATTTATATGATTTTCGCTCATGCATTGAAATTGAACCAAATGGACAAACTAACATGCATAAAGAGCATCCGATGCACTTTTCATGGTTAATTTCAGTTTTTCCCATGGCTTCTGTGGGACATATTCTTTCACAGGGAGCGTCTTCACAGTGCTGACAGATTATGGGGTAGTAAGAACCTTCGACTTCTCTGACCATTATACATGAAGTGCCGTGAAGTTCTTTACATGCTTCTTCGCAATCCATGCAGCCGTCGCAAATCTCTGGTTGAATGAGTATCTTTTCCAAGATTTTATCCCCCTATATTTTAAGTTCGGCACAGACTTGATTAACGTAATTTTGTATTCTCTCTTTTTCTTCGTCTGCAAGGTGTTTAAACCGTTTTTGAGCATCTAAGTATTTATTAACAGGTTTTCTTTGAATTGGCCTGTATGTTACCTTAAAATCACCGTCAACAATCTCATAAAGTATCCACGCCCCTGTATCAACAGCCAATCTTCCAAGTTCTATGGTTTTTGATGAATCGTAACCCCATCCTGTTGTACATGGCTGGTGAAGGTGAATATAAGCTGGTCCTTCCATTTCAGACGCCTTTTTAACTTTCTTCATGAAATCTTCAGGGTATGAAATTGAAGCTGTTGCAACATATGGCACACTGTGGGCTGCCATTATCATTGGAATGTTTTTCTTTGGCTTGTCTTCACCAAAACTTTCTTTTCCGTGTGGCGATGTAGTTGTTGAAGCTCCGTATGGTGTTGCACCACTTCTCTGAACCCCTGTGTTCATGTAAGCTTCGTTATCGTAACATATGTAAATTATGTTGTGTCCCCTCTCCATTGCTCCAGATAATGCTTGAAGTCCAATATCCGCTGTTCCACCATCTCCAGCAAAGACAACTACATTAACATCATCTTTTCCCTGGGATTTAAGAGCTCTTTCAACTCCAGAGGCCACTGCTGCAGCGTTTTCAAATGCAACATGAATCCATGGAACTTCCCATGCAGTTTCAGGGTACTGGGATGTAATAACCTCTAAACATCCTGTTGCAGATACTGCAACGGTATTTTCACCAAGCATTTTAAGTGCAAGTCTTGCTCCTATGGTAGCACCACATCCTGCACATGCTCTGTGTCCGGGAGCGAGAAATTCTTGTTCAGGTATTTCCATCTTAAATTTCCTCCTCTTTGAGTCCAATCCAGTTAATTTTATCGCTATCAGTTGAATTTCTGGTTATATTCACTATGTTTTTTATGTCATCAGGAGATACATCACGTCCTCCGAGACCTATGATAAATCCTCTTGCATCTATATCCATTTTGGCTTTCATCTCGTTGAATAAGACTCCTCCAATACCAAAGGATATGTTTTTGTCTAAAATCGCTATCCTGTCAGCGTTTTTAATTGCATCATAAATTTCGTCTTTGGGGAATGGTCTGAATGCTATTACTTTAAGAAGTCCAACCTTTTCTCCCTGTCCTCTTAAACTATCTATGACGTCTTTTATTGTACCACAAATTGATCCCATACCTACAATAATAATTTCGGCGTCATCACACATGTAATTTTCAACAAAACCATATTCACGACCGAATTTTTCGGCAAATTCTTTATTAACGGCCCTTATGACTTCTTTTGATTTTTCCATTGCCACTTCCATGTCATATCTTGCTTCCATGTAATAATTTGGATCTGTGAATGTTCCAAGTGACATGGGGTCTTTTGGGTCAAGATATGAATGGGTTGGTTTATATTCAGGTAAGAAATCATCTACTTCTTCCTGTGATGGTATATCCACAGGTTCTACGGTGTGAGTAAGTATAAATCCATCTACACAAACCATACTTGGAAGTAGAACATCTTCATTTTCAGAAATTTTATAGGCCTGTAGTACAAAGTCAAGTGCTTCCTGAGCATTTTCAGCAAAAAATTGGAGCCATCCAGTATCTCTTTGGGAAATAGAGTCTTGTTGATCGTTCCATATACTTAATGGTGCTGATAATGCTCTGTTAGCGTTTCCTAATACTATTGGATTTCTTAAACCAGCTGCTGCAAATAAAATTTCATGCATTAATGCTAATCCCTGTGATGATGTTGCCGTAAAAGTTCTGACCCCTGTTCCAGATGCACCTACAGCTGCACTTATTGCACTGTGTTCAGACTCAACTCTTATGTACTCTGCAGGAAGATCTCCATCGGCAACAAATTGAGCTAGATATTCTGAAATTGATGTCTGAGGAGTTATTGGGTAAACCGGGATAACTTTTGGCTTTGCAAGCTTAACGGCTTCGGCAATTGCTCTATTTGCAGAAATAACTTTAAGCATTTAATCTCTCTCCATTTTAATGGCTTTAACAGGACATTCTTCGGCACATATGCCACATCCTTTACAATAATCGTAATCTATTTCATTTTCTTTATTTATGCATCCTTCCGGGCAAAACAAGAAACAGTTTTCGCAATCTATACATTTTTCTTTATCCAGGATGGGTTTAAAGGTTCTCCAGCTACCTGTTTTATTCTGCTTACTGCTTCCAGGCTCTTTAACTGTTGCTCCTTTGGCTGTCATGAAATCACCTATTTTTTAATTTGTTCATATGCTATTTTAATGGCTTCAGCGTTTTTTTCGCCTATTTTACCGGGGAAAGTCTCTTCAGTTATTTTTACAATAGAATCAAGAGTTACTTCTCCAGTTACACTTGCAAAAGCACCTAACATAACTGTATTTACTATAGGAACTCCTAATGTGTCAAGTGCAATCCCAGTTGCGTCAATACTGCTGGAATCTACATTTTCTCCAAGATTAACATCATTTTTGGTGTTCAATATTACTTTTCCACCTTCTTTAAGCCCAGATAATACATCTACAGCTTCTAACAGAGTGTCATCTAATACAATAACATAATCAGGATTATAAACTTGATATCTTCTTCTAATTTGTTTATCAGCTATTCTTGTAAACGCCATGACTGGTGCGCCTTTTCGCTCAGCACCGAAGAATGGGAATGCTTGACAATACTTTCCATCTTCAAAGGCTGCTTTTGCTAATATCTCAGCAGCTGTTACTGCGCCCTGTCCTCCACGTCCATGAAATCGAATTTCGATCATACTGTACCTCCATTCCTCATGTATAATCATTATAAATTATTATATATATAAATGTTGCACATGAACTTATACAATAATATATGAAAAATTTTGCAATTAATAAAAGACAATGATGAGGAATATTTAAAGGTTGAAAAATATAATGAATAGTTATATTAACCATATAATTAATTTAAAGTCTTAAAATCCTGTTTAGAGGTATGTTATGAAAGTTCTGATAGTAACTGGAAAACTTGCAAGTAAGGCCGTTATTAATGCATCAAAAAAATCAAAACAAGATACACATGTTTATACTATAGATACGCCAATTGCTGCATTTTTAACCCCCAAAAAAATACTTAAAGAGATTAAGACCCTTGAAGATCCAGAACTCAATTCATTTGACATGATAATAACTCCAGGTCTTATTCGTAAAGATGTAAGGGAAATAGAATTAAAAACAGGGATTCCTACCTATAAAGGCTCAACAAGTGCTGCAGACCTGAATATAGTCCTGGATATGGCTGATGAGCTGGAACTTTCATCTAAAACTCCTGCAGATAAACTGATCGAGGAAGAACTTCAAAAAAGGGCCTTAAAATTTATAGAAAATTTTGAAAAAGATTCTAAAAACATAAAAAAACTTTTGAAAAAACCCGATAACATTCTTGTGGGCAGCCTACCTGTTGGTGAAGATTTTCCAATGAGAGTTCTTGCTGAAATTGCAAATGCACCTTTACTTAGTAAAGAAGATTTAATCAAGCGTGCAAAGTATTTTGTAGAATCCGGTGCTCAAATGATAGATATTGGAATGATTGCCGGGGAAACACTGGACCATAAAATCCCTGAAATGGTAAATGCATTGAAGGAAACTTTTAACGACATTCCTGTAAGTATAGATACCCTGAATCCTGTTGAAATCAAAGCAGCAGTTGATTCTGGTGTTGATATGGTTTTAAGCCTTGATCTTGGAAACTGTGATGAACTTTTACCTTTAATGGAGGAAAAAAAGATTCCTGCAGTTATTCTACCAACTAATTTCAGCAAAAACTGGACCCCTAAAACTGTTGAAGATAGGGTAAACGCACTAGAGGAATTAATGGAAAAATGCAGAGGAATTGATGTGATTGCAGACCCTATACTTGATCCAATTAACAGCCATAGTATTGTGGAATCAATAATTGCCTGTCATGAGTTTAAAAAGAGGAACAAGGTTCCCCTATTTTTTGGAGTTGGAAATGTAACAGAATTACTTGATACAGATTCTGTAGGTGCAAATGCACTTCTTTCGGGAATTGCAACGGAACTTGGTGCAAGTATACTGTTTACACCGGAAGAAAGTGGTAAAACCATTGGAAGTGTGCATGAACTTTCTGTTTCATCTAAAATGATGTTTTTAGCTAAAAATAGAGGATCCATACCCAAAGACCTGGGAATAAATTTAATAGTTTTGAAAGATAAGCGTAAAGGAGAATCAATAACTGAAGAAATAGAAGCACCAGTTATAGATGGTGCAGAAGACTATAAATTCACCCAGGATCCTCAGGGAAGCTTTAAAATAATGGTTGAAGACGGTTTTATAAGGGCTGTTCACTATATAAAAATGAAACCTGATTTGATTATTAAAGGAAAAACCGCCAAAGCCGTTTATGACGAGATAATTAAAAGAAGGCTTGTTTCACGCCTTGAACATGCCACTTACCTTGGTGCTGAGCTTCAAAAGGCAGAAATTGCAGCGATACTTAATAAAAATTATGTTCAGGATTTTGAATTATTTAAAAAACAGAATTACTAAAAAATAATTATTTATCAGGTTATAATCATGAAAACATGCACAAAATGCGGCGCTACACCAGTAATAATACACAGAAAAGCTTCAGGGCAGATGCTCTGCAAAGAATGTTTCATCCAATCAATTACAGACAAAGTTTTGAAGGGTATTCGAAGAAATAAGCTTATAGAGAAAGGAGATAAAGTTGCAGTCGCCCTTTCAGGTGGTAAAGATAGTGTAATGGTTCTTGATATTCTTAATTCCCTTTACAAGCGTAACATAATTGATCTTTTTGCAATAACCATAGATGAAGGCATAGAAGGTTACAGAGAGCATGGAGTTGAAATTGCAATAAGAAATGCACAAAGATTAGGTATAAAACATAGAATTGCATCAATTAAGGATTATTTTGGAAAAACCCTCGATGAAATCATGGCAGATGACTGCAGAGAACACGGTGCATGCACATACTGCGGAGTATTTAGAAGATGGATAATAAATAAGATTGCAAGGGAAGAAGGGGCCACAAAAATTGCAACTGGGCATAATCTTGATGATGAGACCCAGGCAATACTAATGAATTATCTTGAGGGGAATATTGACAACCTTACACGAATTGGAGCAAAATCAGAGCCAAAAAGTGATAAATTCACCGTTAAGGTAAAACCGCTTCGTGAAATTCCTGAAAAAGAAGTTGGTTTGTATGCTGTTGCCCGCGAGCTTGATGTTCATTTTGATGAGTGCCCCTACTCAAGGGAATCGTTTAGAGGAGAAGTAGGAAGATTTGTAAAGGAACTATCGGTTAATCATCCCACAATAATGTATTCAACCCTTAAAGGCTTTGATAAAATCAAACCGGCACTTAAGAAAGAATTTTCAGGAAAAAAGGTAAGTATGGGGATGTGTATTAATTGCGGCGAGCCAGCATCCCATGAATTGTGCAGAGCTTGCCTGTTTTCTAAAAAAATTCATGAAGAGGAATAGATATGGCAATTACAGTAATCATTGGCAAGGATAAACAAGCAGTAGAAATTAATGAAAATATGACCATCAAAGAAGTATTAGATACAATGGATATATCCTCTGAAACTGTTGTGGTAAAAAGAAATAATGAAGTCGTGATAGAAGAGGAAATTCTCGAAGATGGAGACGTAATAGAGGTTATCCGTGTTATTTACGGTGGTTAATAATAAATTGCGGATGTTAACAATGGAAGATAATAATATTATAGAAGATTATATTTCAAAAAAACAGACAAAAACTGTTAGTCTAATCGAAAACTATGTTTTAAAATATTTTAGCATAAAAAATACCCATGTTGAAAAAAAGACCTTTTATTTGATAGTTTGGAATTATGATAGGGATAAATTTGTTCAATTAGTTGATGATCTCGATAAAATTGGTTATTTACCTTTTATTGATGAATATAAAGGTGAATATAAGATAAATATTGTCCAAAAGCCAGAACACAATGAATCGCGAGTTCATATTAATGTGATTTTATTTTTAATAACTATTATATCTACAATATCTGCAGGATACTTTTTTAATGGAATAAATTTGTCAACTGGAACGTACTTTACAGTAGAAGGCATATTAAATGGAACTGCGTTTTCAATGGCTAATTTAATACAAGGAATAACTTTTTCTGCAGCGCTATTAGCTATAATTGGAACTCATGAAACTGCACACTACTTTGCTGCCAGAAAACACAATGTAAAAGCGACTTTACCTTATTTTATACCTGCTCCTACTTTAATCGGAACTTTTGGTGCAGTTATAAATGTAAAATCAGCAATACCTGATAAAAATGCTCTTTTTGACCTCGGGGCCAGCGGTCCAATTGCAGGATTTATCGTGACAGTTCCAGTTCTTATAATTGGTGTTCTATTATCAAATATAGGGCCAATACAGAATACAGGGATTTATCTTATCCCTTCACCATTAATGTATATTTCATTTAACTTTTTTTTCACTTCAGTTCCTGATGGTTATACTATAATGCTCAGCCCTATAGCTTTTGCTGCTTGGGTCGGAATAATCGTTACAATGCTTAATTTAATGCCCGTAGCATTTTTAGACGGAGGACACATCTCAAGATCGCTTTTTAACGAGAAAATTCATAAAATAATATCATTTATAGGTATCAGTGCAACCCTTATCCTTGGATGGATCCCGATGGGCATTTTAATGATTATAGTGTTATTTATATCTAAAAGACACCCTGGAGCTCTGGATAATGTATCGAAAATGAGTAGAAATAGAAAGATTTTATCTGTAGTAATGGTTATAATTTTTATTCTTTGCTTATCTCCAATTCCTATAACGCAAATTTAAGATAATTAGTGATTAATATGAAAGTCTACTACGAATGCGCACCCTGTTTCCTTAGACAGGCGAAAGAAGCGCTTGATCTAGCAACCAATGATGAAAATCTCAAAATTGAAGTAATGGAAGAACTTTTAGAAATAATTTACAATGAATTCAGGCAGGATGCAGTTTCCAATGAAATTGGAACAAAAATCCATCGAACTATAAAGAATAGGACAAAGAATGATGATCCTTATCTCTTAGAAAAGGAAAAAGGCAACGAAATAGCTTTAAAATTTCTTCCAAAGATAAAGGAGCTTATAAAAGAGAATGATGGCCTTGAAACGTATGTTAAAGCAGCCATTGTAGGGAATATAATTGATTTTGGAGCACTTGGCGTTAATTTCGATATTGAAAAGGGAATTATTGAAAATATGAACGAGGGCATAGCCTTAAACCATGTAAATGAGCTTGAAAAAGAACTGAAAACTGCAAAAAATGTTCTCTATTTAGCAGACAACAATGGGGAAATTGTTTTTGATAAATTGCTCATAGAAAAACTCAAAGAGTATGATGTTAATGTTACTGTTGCTTTAAAAGAATATCCAATACTTAATGATGCATGCATTGAAGATGCCATACAAATAGGGCTTAATGAAGTTGCAGAGCTTGTATCTACCGGTACAGACTCTATCGGAATTCTATATGCTGACATATCTAAAGAATTTAAAGAAATTTTTAAAAATTCAGATATGGTTATATCAAAGGGTCTTGGAAACTATGAAGGTCTAACTGCAATGGAATTAGGAGATAAACCTGTATTCTGCTTACTGAATGCAAAATGTAATCCAATTGCAAAGGATATTGGTGTCAACGTTGGCGATAGTGTAGTTTTGAAATTATAATGGATTTTAACATAAAATTATTTTAACATAAAATTATAATTGCTTAATTTATTTTTAAAATAAAATAAAAAAAGTGGGAAAACATTATTCCCTTTTATTTTCTTTTTGGAATTAATATTCCAGCCAATACCATTAAAACTGCCAGTGCAAGGTATCCAAACGGTAATCCTGTTGGTTGCATTGGTACTGTTACCGCTTTAACGGGCTCCCGCACAGTTAAAGATGCTGTAGCTTCGTTGTTCTCCATATCTGGGTCATAGGTATCGCTACTAACCACAGCTACATTGTTGAATATTCCTGTACGCATAGCTTTAGCTTTAACGGTTAATGTGGTAATTTGACCGTTTTCGAGGTCTCCTATAGTCCATATACCAGTGGCTGGATCATAAGTTCCAGCAGCGGCTGTATAATCCATGAACTCTACCCCTCCGGGTAGGATATCTGTAACTCGAACATTTCGAGCAGTATCTGGACCGTTGTTCCGGACTATAATGGTATAGGTGACTTCTTCCCCTACTGTAACCGGATTAGGATTTACAGTTTTTGCAATGGATAGGTCAGCC